>DASZMF010000033.1:0-5924 GCA_035552035.1 Candidatus Angelobacter sp. | reverse complement strand
CGGTTCATCTCGATTACAACATTGATGTGAATGAACGCGGGATATGACTCCAGCCCAACTGGAACGGAGGCAAAAAATGACAGGCAACAAGCTGAAGTGGATTCTTGCTCGCATACGCTCTAGAGCCACAAGGTTTTCCTCGCAACCCATTCTGCGGGCCGCATTACTAGCGCTGATGGTCTCGGTTTCTGCTGCGGGACAGACCACTCAGCCCTCAGCAAATTTCGGCAGCGTCCCCAGTGGAACGGCAAGTAATGAAGTTCTGCATCTCACGCTGCGCGATGCCATTACCATGGCGCTTCGCTATAACCTTGGTCAGATTGAAAGTGGAGAGAATGCGCGCATCGCGCGCGGACAGCGGCTTCGCGCCATGAGCGTTCTTCTGCCACAGGTAAGCGCGGGGGCCGCGGAAAATGTGTCACAATTCAGTGCAGCTACGCTGGGCATCAAGATTCCCCAGGTTCCTTCCGTGGTGGGACCGTTCAGTTATACGACTGCACAGGCGAGCGCCAGCCAGAGCCTCTTCAACTTCGAGTCCATACAGCGTTTCCGCGCCGCGCGCAACAGTGAGCAGGCTGCTCAACTCACTTACAATGACACGCTGGATGTGATCACGCTCATTGTGGGATCCGCCTATCTCGAAGTGATTCAGCAGAAATCACGCATTGATGCGGAAGCAGCGCAGGTAAAAAATGCGCAGGCGCTTTATGATCAGGCCGCGGACCAGCTTCAGTCCGGCACAAGCACCAAAATTGACGTAACCCGCAGCGGCGTGCAGTTGCATACAGAGCAGTACAACCTGAGCATTGCCCAGAACAACTTTGCCATCGCCAAGCTGAATCTCTCGCGGGCCATTGGCCTGCCGCTCGGTCAGGCTTTCGATCTTACCGATCAACTGCCATACACTGACATGAATCCGCAGACCGCGGAAGATGCGCTGAACACTGCGTACAAAACGCGCAGTGATTTCCGGGCTGCGCTCAGCTCCGTAAAGTCCGCCCAGCAGCAGCTCTCGGCAACTCGCGGAGAGCGTTACCCGGTGCTGGCGGCCAATGGCGACTATGGCGTGCAGGGGCCAAATCCTGGCACGCTCCATAGCTCCTTTGCTTTCCAAGCGGGAGTGAGTGTTCCCATTTTCACCGGTGGACGCATCAAGGGTGACCTGACCGAAGCGGAAGCAACGCTTCACCAGCGCAAGGCAGAAGCAGAGAACCTGCGGGGGCAGATCGACTATGATGTTCGCACTGCATTTCTTAATCTGCAGGCGGCCCGGCAGCAGATAACGGTCGCGAAAGAGAATGTGGATCTTGCGAATGAGAATCTCTCTCGCTCGCAGGAACGTTTCGCCGCCGGAGTGACTGACAGTGTGGAAGTGGTGCAGGCTCAGCAGGCATTGGCAAGCGCGAACGATCAATATATTTCGAGCCTCTACAGCCACAATTTGTCAAAACTACAGCTGGCGCGAGCGCTGGGCGTTGCGCGAAGCAATTACAACCAGTATCTGGTGGTGCAGTAACCAATAAAGGAGTATTGCAATGGCCACTCAACCTCATCCTGATGTAGAAAATCCCGAAGCCGCGCCTTCCAACGAAAAAAATGAGGTATCGCGACGTGATACTGTCAGACGGTCGCGTTTCAAATTCCGTCGCATTTACCTCATCCCGATCGCGCTGCTGCTGATTGTTGGGGCTGTTTTCTTGTGGCTTTACTTCGCCAGCTACGAATCTACAGACGATGGGCAGGTGGATGTGCATCTTTATCCTGTCAGTCCACGCGTCTCTGGTTATGTCACTAAAGTAAACGCTGAGGACAATCAGTATGTGCAGCAGGGGACCGTGCTCGTTGAGATCGATCCAAAAGATTATGAGGTTGCCGTTGCCAAAGCGCGTGCGGACCTGGCGAATGCAGAAGCGACTGCAAAGTCTCTCAATATCAGTGTTCCCATTGCGTCCATAAATACCTCCAGCCAGCTGAGATCGGCAGCATCGGATGTGAGCAATACCACCGCCGGCATTATCACTGCTCAAAAGCAGCTCGTCGCCGCGCATGCCCAGGTGGAGCAGGCTGAAGCCAATGACGTTAAAGCGCAGGATGACTTGCAACGGTACAAGAGGCTAGTGGACAAGCAAAACGTCTCTGAGCAGACTTATGATCAGGCGTTGGCCGCGGCCAAGGCCAGCACCGCCGGTGTGGCTGCAGCTAAAGCCAATGAAGCCGGGGCAGAACAGGCAGTGCAACAGGCAAGAGACCGGCTCGTGCAGTCTGAAGCAAACCATCGCGCCGCGGAAACCGGCCCCCAGCAAGTGGCTTCAACCAACGCCCGCGCACTCGCCGCAGTGGCGGACGTCCAGCAAAAGCGCGCCTCTCTTGAACAGGCAGAGCTGAATCTGCAGTACACAAAAATTGTTGCGCCCGTCAGCGGTCAGGTGAACAAGACCGTTGTAGTTGGATTGAACGTGCAGCCCGGCCAGCAGTTATTGACCGTGGTTCCACTGGACGAGATATGGATCACTGCTAATTTCAAGGAAACACAGCTCAGGCATATGAAGATTGGGCAAAAGGCAAAAATCTATGTGGATTCAACCGGCACAACTGTGCGCGGACATGTTGACAGCATTGCCGGCGCCACCGGCCCTACCTTTAGCTTGCTTCCCCCTGAGAATGCCACCGGAAATTACGTGAAGATCGTTCAGCGTGTTCCGGTGAAGATTGTTCTTGAGCCGGGAGAGAACAGTGATCATCGGCTGCGGCCCGGAATGAACGTGGTGCCTGAGGTCACGCTCAAATGAGCTCGGCCACGCTCACACTTGACCAGGATGTCTGGAAGCCAAAGTTCAATCCCTGGCTCATTGCTGTTGTTGTTGCGCTGGGCGCATTCATGGAGGTGCTTGATACCAGCATTGCCAATGTTGCCTTGCCGTATATGGCCGGGAGCCTGGCGGCCAGTAATGATCAAAGCACCTGGGTGCTCACTTCTTATCTCGTTTCTAACGCCATCGTTCTTCCCATCAGCGGCTGGATCGCCGTAAGGTTTGGCCGCAAGCGGTTTTTCATGGCCTGCCTCGCCGTCTTTACCGTGAGTTCGTTCCTATGCGGTGTGGCGCCCAATCTTGGTTTTCTTCTTCTCTTCCGCGTTCTGCAAGGGGCTGGCGGAGGTGGTTTGCAGCCCATGGCACAAGCCATTCTGGCGGACACGTTCCCCCCGCATCAGCGAGGCTTGGCCTTTGCTCTTTACGGAATCACGGCAATCATGGCCCCAACCATCGGCCCCACTCTGGGCGGATGGATCACATTCAATTACTCCTGGCGCTGGATCTTCTATATCAACATTCCCGTAGGAGTCATCACCTGGCTTCTGGTGCGGCGATTCGTTGAGGACCCTCCCTATTTAGCGCGGCTCAAGGCAGCCGGCGTCAAGTTGGACTATATCGGCATTGCGCTGCTGGCCCTCGGGGTCGGTGCCTTGCAAATTCTCCTGGATAAAGGCCAGGAAGATGATTGGTTCGGCTCAAACTTCATCACCACGTTGGTCATTGTGTCAGCCGTATGCCTGGTCGGGCTGGTAATCTGGGAATGGTTTCACAAAGCTCCCATCATCGATGTCCGCATGTTCAAGAGCTTCAATTTTGCCAGCGCAAACCTCATGATGTTCATGCTTGGCATTTTGCTCTTCAGCAGTCTGGTTCTCATGCCGCAGTTCCTGCAGTCGCTGTTAGGGTATACGTCGCAGCTCGCCGGTCTGGCTCTTTCAGCCGGAGGCCTCGTCTTGCTCTTTGAAATGCCGGTCATCGGCCAGCTCACCAGGAAAATTCACGCGCGCCGGCTGATCGCCTTTGGCTGGTTCGCATTATCTATTGCCATGTTTTACTCCACCCGGCGAATTGATCTGCAGCTAAGTTTTTCTGCGGCAACATGGCTGCGCATAGCCCAGGTAATAGGATTAGGGTTCCTGTTTGTCCCCATCAGTCTTGCTGCTTACGTGGGAATTGCGCCAGAGAAGAACAATGCAGTCTCCGGCATCGTAAACTTCATGCGCAACATGGGCAGCAGCGTCGGCACTTCACTGGTGACCACGGTGATTGCGCGCCGGTCGCAATTCCACCAGGGAAGGCTGGCGGAACAGGCCAGGATTGACAATCCAAATTTTATCAATACGGTGCAAGGTCTCACGCAGCACTTCGCGAATGCCGGACTGAGCAGACATGAGGCGTCTGCCACCGCTTATGCCAGTATTTATCGGTCCGTGCAGAGGCAGGCGGCAAGTATGGCCTATATCGATATGTTTATGGTTCTTTCTGTATGCGCGGGCGTCATGTTCTTTGTGTCATTCTTCCTTAAGAAGAACGATCTCGGCGGCGGTGCTACGATTGCAGAATGAACCGCTTGTCTTCAAATCCCAGGTTTCATAAAAGGCAGTAGCAATCATGATCAAAATTATTACCATTGAACGGGAATACGGTTGCGGAGGAGGCGAGATTGCCCAACTGGTGGCGAAGCGCCTTGGCTGGAAGCTCTGGGATCAGGCGCTGACTGAAGAAATCGCGCGGCTGGCCAAATGTCCCACCACCATAGTCGAAGCTCGAGAGGAACGGCCCGATCCCCTCTACTACCGGCTTTTCAAATCCTTTCTTCGCGGAAGCTATGAAGGCAGTCTCAATGCCCCCAAACTGAATCTTGTAGACAGCGAGACCATTCTCGCTACAACCCGCAGGGTAGTGGAGAACGCTGCCACGCATGGAAACGGCGTGATCGTCGGTAGAGGTTCGCAACAATTTCTCAGGGACCGTCCAGAGACATTGCGTGTCTTCCTGTATGCGCCAAGAGAAAATAAAATCCGCCGGTTGATGGCCCGGGGCAAAACTGAGAATGAGGCAGGCGAACTCATTGATACCGTCGATAGCGAGCGCTCCGATTTTATTAAGAAATATTTCAACGTGGAGTGGCCGGATCGCGCCATCTACCATGCCATGATCAACACCAGTTGCGGAGATGAGGCCACCATGCGCATGATCGTAAACTTTATGGACGCCTATGCTCCATGTGCAATTGCGTAAGTTTGGCCGATAAACTGATTACTTAGACAAATCCGGCCGATGAACTGCCCAGCAGCATGTCCTCAAAGATCAAGAATCACGTTTACGTCTGGCTGCGAGCAGCACATCAGCAGATTTCCGGGAGCTGGTCTCTCAAGCGGTTCGGGTGAATAACGAACCGATCCGTTAATCAGACCAGTCATGCAAATGTGACACACTCCTGTGCGGCATGACCATCTGACAGGAACGTCGCACGCTTCCGCCAATTCAAGCAGGCTTCCGAACTTGCTGTCCCACGCGACCGTGATGCCGCTCCGCGCAAACGAGACTGAAGGGCCTGATCCCGGAGCCCCTTGTGGGAGATGCGGCGTGTGGTTTACACGCGCCATGCCAGGTGTAATCCCCTCAAGCACGCCGAAAACTTCCGCGTGCACATTGCCGGCGAGCACACCCCAGTCGCGCAGTCCGTCGTGCATGCTCTGCATGAACGAAGTTGGGCCGCACAAATAAAAGTCGCTGGTTAGGGATATGCCAATCTTCTCCAGCAAAGCAGTGCTGATGCGACCTGAAGCATCAAAATCCACACCAAGCTGGTCAGTTGCTTCGGGGCTGCTGTACACAATGTAACTACGTCCGCCAGAGAGCTGTTTTAGTAGAGAATGTGATTCTTCCGCGAATGGATGTTCTTCGCGATTGCGCGCTCCATAAATCCACCAGACCTGCCGTTGCGATTTCGCTGCTGCGAGTGTGTGTAGCATCGATAACACAGGTGTTGCACCAACGCCGGCGCTTAGCAAAACCACAGGATTGTCACCCGCGCGCAGGGTGAAAAGTCCGCGCGGCGCACTGACATCTAAGACATCACCTTGTTGGACGCGATTACAGAGAAAA
>DASZMF010000032.1:0-3266 GCA_035552035.1 Candidatus Angelobacter sp. | reverse complement strand
GATTGTTGGTTTCGAGGACCACTGAATATTTGTCAAAGGACCGGATACGTCCCGTGAGCTTGACGCCGCTCAACAGGTAAATCGTGATCTGACTCTTGTCCTTGCGCGCGGTATTCAGAAAGGAGTCCTGTATGTTTTGTGCCGGCTTATTTTCCATCTGCCGATCTTTCTCCTGTGTTCCTTGCATAGGTACTGGGTGGAACAGTCTAGTGGCCTTTCCCCAAGCATTGTAGCTTCTCACAAGCGTTCCGGCAAAAAGGCCTTAGTCTGCCTAAGAATCGGCGGAATGCTATGATTTTAAAAGCGTACCCAGCAGGCTACAAATATGAAGAGTGCAGGTCACAAAACCGCAGCCAACGTCCCCATGCTTGATCTCTCGCGCCAGTATGCCTCCATCCGCGAGGAAATTCTGGCCGCCGTGGCGCGCGCCTGTGACTCCCAGCGCTACATCCTGGGTGATGATGCAATCGCTTTTGAGCGGGAATTTGCCGCTCTCTGCGGGACCACAGACTCCGTGGGCTGTGCTTCCGGCACTGACGGTCTTTGGCTGGCCCTGGCTGCCGCCGGCGTTGGCCCCGGCGACTCTGTCATCACCACGCCCTTCAGCTTCTTTGCTACCGCCAGCTCTATTCTGCGCGCGGGAGCGAAACCGATTTTTGCTGACGTGGATCCAGAGACGCTCAACCTATCGCCAGCCAGCGTTGAAGAACATTTGAAAAGAACTCCACATGGAGCGCGCGCTTTGATGCCGGTCCATCTTTACGGCCAATGCGCTGACATGGATCGTCTTGACCCTCTGGCCGCAGAATTCAAACTGCACATGGTAGAAGATGCTGCGCAAGCCGTGGGCGCAACCTGGAACGGCAAGCCCGCAGGATCATTGAGCCTGGCCGCTGCCTTCAGTTTTTATCCCACAAAAAATCTCAGCGCTTTTGGCGACGCCGGCGCCGTAACCACCAGTGACGCGATGATCGCCGAGCGCATGCGCTCACTGCGCAACCACGGCAGCAAGCAGCGCTACTACCATGATGAGGTAGGCGCCAACAGCCGGCTCGATTCCATACAGGCCGCAGTGTTGCGCGTGAAGATGCAGTATCTGCCAAACTGGAATAATGCCCGTCGCGAGCGCGCTCAGCTTTATACGCAGCTGCTCACCAGAGCAGGCTTGACGAAAACCGGCGCTAATTCCGCTGCTCCTGTTCGCTTGCTCAAGACGCTGCCGGCCGCGCACCATATCTATCACCAGTATGTGATTCGCGTGCAAGACCGCGACAAGCTGCGCGCATTTCTCACAGAGCGCGGCATTGGCGCAGAAATTTACTATCCTATTCCGCTGCATCTGCAAAAGTGTTTTGGTTATCTCGGCTACGCGCCAGGCTCTCTGCCGGAAGCTGAACAGGCCGCACTCGACGTGCTTGCGCTACCCATCTTTGCCGAATTGCAGGAAGACGAACAGCGGCATGTGGTGGAATCAATCGCGGAGTTTTACTCGTAAGCTATTTTTAATTCATACAGCACAAGCTCACAAAACAGCCTCTTTGTTTTACAACTCTGCCATTCATCCCTGTATTTACACTCTTCATCACAAATATGCCCTACGGCGACCTGCGGCTTAACACTTCAACACTTATTTCCAGCTATCAAATCTCGTGATCAACAGTAGAATGCCGGGTGGGAGAGTGCGATGAAAACAATCACACGACTCGGGCTTCCCTTTGCGCTAGCGATGATTGGCGCTTGCAGTTCCACACTGGCCGCACAATCTGCGCCTTCTGTAACTACACAATCAGCAGAAACATCAACGCAAGCTCCATTTGTGTTTAAGAGCTCTTCTCGCCTGGTGCTGGTGGATGTTGTAGCGACCAATGGCAAGGGCGAGCCAATCACGGATCTAAAGACGGAAGATTTTGTGGTGAGTGAAGATGGCCGCTCGCAGACTGTGAGCAGCTTCAGCTTTCAGCAGCCTTCCACCGCAAGCAGTGCCACTGAAAATGCAGCACAGCCATTGCCGTCCGGCGAAGTCACCAACGTTCCCCGCTTTAAAAAAGGTGATATATGGAACGTAATCGTTCTCGATGTGCTGAACAGCCCAATGCTGGACCAGTCAGACACGCGCCAGCAATTTTTGAAAGTGCTGGCCAGGTTGCCCAATCAGCCGGTGGCGATTTATACGCTGGGCAGTCAACTGCGCCTTGTACAGGATTTCAGCAGCGATCCTGCATTACTGAAACAGGCAATAGCCGGGCTGAACAATAAGACGTCATTGCTTCTCGATAATCCAAAGGGCGGCCATGAGGGAGCGCGCTATCCACCAGGCTATTACGATATGGTACCCGACGAAGCCAAAGCCGGCATCCTCCGCTGGGAAGGTGGAAATACTGCCACTCGCACGCGGACCCGTCTGCAAATCACCCTGGATTCTCTGAATGCCATTGCTGCCAATCTTAAAAACCTGCCCGGACGCAAAAATCTGATCTGGGTTTCAGAGGGATTTCCTTTCAGCATAGAGCCCGGCAGCAGAGTGCAGGCCCATGAACCTGTCACCAGTCAGGACTACACAGTGGATGTATCGCGAACGGCGAACGCGCTTTTTGATTCGCAGATTGCTATTTATCCAATCGATTCACGTGGCATGGTATTGAATCAGGTGTATGACCCATCCACCAAGTGGGTTGATGCTCTGGGACGTGGTGAATCGGAAATTGGCATCAACTCCACGGTAAGCGAGCAATTGGGTAATCTGGACGCAACGCATACCTCCATGCAGGAAATGGCAGAGCGCACGGGCGGCAAGGCTTTTTACAACCAGAACGAAATTGGCAAGGCCATTGTGGACAGTATGAATGACGGCTCCACTTATTACACGCTCGCCTATTCACCCAGCAATGGCAACTGGAATGGGAAGTTCCGCCACATCAGCGTAAAAAGCACGCGCTCAGGCGTGAAACTCCGCTACCGGCTGGGATATTTTGCCATGCAGCCCAACGCCTACTCCAACCAGAACGAAAAAGAACAAGCATCGATATTCGAACATGCCATGGACATAAGTGCACCGGCCTCAACGGCAGTGTTGTTCCATGCGCATATTTTCCCGCCTTCAGAGAAGACACAAAATCAGGTAGTGGTGAACTACTCCATTGCCGCCGGGCTTTCCTTTAAAAACAGCCCAGACCAGTTAGAGCATGCCAGCGTGAATTGTGCGGTTGAGGTTTATTCCGCCAAAGGTGAGCCCATTAAGAAGGACGCAACCATCCTCACGGCCGCTT
>DASZMF010000031.1:0-2459 GCA_035552035.1 Candidatus Angelobacter sp. | reverse complement strand
TAAGCAACGTGGAATACAACCCGCCGCCAAACGCATCGAAGCTGGGCGAAAGTATCTGGAGCGAACGATCATCTGCTCTCGATTGATAGCGCTGAGCCAGAAACAATGTACGGCTGACCATGGCGCCCTGACTCACCGCGACACCCTTCGGCCTTCCCGTTGAACCGGACGTGAAGATTACATAGAGAAGATTGTCAGGAACTACATCAACTTCCAGGGCTTCCGTGCTGTGGGCGGCAATTGTTTCAGATTCGCGGTCCAGGCAAACCAGCTTTGCCTGATTGCGCGGCAATCGGTCCAGCAACCTCGTTTCAGTAAGCACCACGGCCGGGTTGACGTCTTCCAGCATGTATCCAAGCCGCTCCGCCGGATAATCCGGATCAAGCGGCACATATGTTGCCCCCGCGGCAATCACCGCAAAAAAAGCGACAATCAGATCTGCTCCCGGCTCCAGAAAAACTCCCACAGGCGTCTCTGGCCTTACACCGATTCCGCGCAGATATCGTCCCATTTGCCATGCGCGTTGTGCCATCTCGCGATAGCTAATCCGGCCTTCATGCCATATCACCGCAGGGGCATCCGGCGTGCGGGCCGTCTGCTGTGCAAATAGCATTGCGATGCTTCCAGTCCAGAAATCGCTCTCGTCGGCTGCACTCCACTGCTCCACTATCTGGCGCCGTTCTGTTTCCTCCATCAGAGAGAGCTCACCCACAGGGCGGTCAAGATGGGTAACAAATTCAGTGAGCAGATGTTTCCAATGGGCCGCGATACGCGCGATTGTTTCAGGCTCATACAAATCCACCGCATAGGTGATGCTGCCCTTCAAGCTGCGCCCGTTGTCCTCAAGCATAAAACGCAACTCGGTCTTTGCCGCAGACTGCCCTGACTCAAAATGATGAAGTTCCAGATTCGGAAGAGAGAATTGTTGTGTGGAAAAATTTTGTAGTACCAGCGCTACCTGAAATAGAGGCATGCGGCCCAGATCCCGTCGAGGCTGTAAATCTTCAACCAGTTTTTCAAAAGGTAAATCCTGGTAGCGATAGGCCTCAAGCGTGGTATGCCGCACACTGCTTAAAAGCTCCCGCGCGCTGATCCTGCTCTGGATGTTTGAACGCAACACCAGCGCATTCACGAAGAAACCGATCAATCCTTCCGTTTCCGTGCGGTTGCGGTTTGCGATAGCCGTGCCTACGGCAATGTCATTTTGGCTGCTATACCGCCACAGCAATATGTCTAATGCCGCGAGCAGCACCATGAATACGGTGGCATTTTCCTGCCGGGCCAGATTGCGCAGTCTGCCACTTTCTCCCTCGCCGATTTCCAGAATCACGTCCCCACCGGATTCACTTAGCACCGCAGGACGAGGCTTGTCTGTGGGAAGATCAAGCGCGGTCACCTCTGCCAACTGCTTTCTCCAATATCCCAACTGCTCTTCCAGCACTGAGCCCTGCAACCAGTTCCGTTGCCACAGAGCATAATCGGCGTATTGAATCGTCACTTCTTCCAGAGGAGAACTGCGGCCGGTTGCATACGCTTGATAAAGCAGGCTGAACTCGCGCTGCAGAATAATCATGGACCAGCCATCACTCACGATGTGATGCATGGTTGCCAGCAGGACGTGTTCGTCAGAACTCAGGCGCAACAATTTCACCCGCACCAGCGGCCCGCGACTAAGATCGAATGGCGTTTCAGCTTCTCTCCTGGCAAGCGCCTGAGCTTGATTGATGCGCTTCTCTGCCGGCAATTCACTCAGGTCAACTTCACTGATCACAAGCGGCATTTCCGCAGCAATCTTCTGCACGGCCTTTCCGTCATGGGTCGGGAACACGGTGCGAAGCACCTCATGGCGCTTTACTATCTCATTCAGGCTTTGCTCGAGCGCTTCTTTGTTGAGAATTCCCTTCAGCAAGTACCCTACAGGGATGTTATAGGTGGCGCTTCCAGGCTCCAGTTGATCAATAAACCACATCCGCTCCTGCGCAAATGACAACGGCAAGATTTGCTCTCGGGACACGCGAACCAGTCCCGCCTTCTTCCATTCTCCAGCCGTGCCTGCCTCTCCTGCTTCCCTCTGCTGCTCCTGCGCCTCCGCTACAGCTTTGGCCACTCCCGCCACTGTCGGCTTTTCAAACAACTTCCTTAATCCGATTTCCACTCCTAACTCATGACTGATCCGCGCCACTACCTGTGTCGCCAGCAGCGAATGCCCTCCCAATTCGAAAAAGCTCTCGTTTATCCCGATTCGCTCTACCCCGAACGTCTTCGCCCAAATCGCCGCTACCTGTTCCTCTATCCCATTCCTCGGCCCTACATACTCCTGTTTCTTCCCTTTTTCTTCCATCTCCTCCAAGATTTTTACTAGCCTTCGCCGGTCCGCTCTCCCATCTTCTCCGCGAGGCATCTCCTTCACTTTTACGATCCGCCGCGGCACCATCTCTCGCCTCAGCTTCCCCGCCACA
>DASZMF010000030.1:0-6273 GCA_035552035.1 Candidatus Angelobacter sp. | reverse complement strand
AGACGGTAGCTGACCTGCTCACCGTGGCCCGCGAGATTGTCAGCCGGATACCCGCCGCCCAATAAATTCTGAAGGAAAACATGCAAGAGCCACAGAGCAATTCTCCACAGATTGTCGATTGTCACTGCCACATTGCTTCGGAAGAGCATACCCCCAGGTCTTTTATTGAGGGATCGGTGGGGAACATGATGGTGGCGCTATCTGCTCAAGGCGTTCCAGTCACGGCAAAAAAGCTTATCAATATGTTTCTGAATAAAATGCAGGACCCGCTTTGCGATGGCCTGGTAGCTGAGATGGAGGCCGCGGGTATCCGGAAGAGCGTGCTGCTGATCGCAGACTTTAGTTATGCGCTGAAAGATTGCAAGCTCACCATTGAAGAATCTTTCGCCCGGCATCGTGAAGTGTTGCTTCGCCATCCAGGTCGTTTTGAAGTCTTTGGCGGAATGGATCCACGATGGGGGAAGGACGGTTTGGCGCTATTTGAACGGTCGCTGGCGGAATTTGGGTTTCGCGGTTTTAAGGTTTATCCTCCGTGCGGTTTCAGTCCAAGCGATCCCTCTCTCTTTCCGTTTTACGAGTTGTGCGCGCATTATCATGTGCCGGTCCTCCTTCATACTGGTCCAACCTCTCCTGTTTTGGATTTCAGTGTTTCCAGTCCGTTCCTTATTGATGAAGCAGCGCGGCTGTTTCCCACGGTGAATTTTATTCTGGCGCACGGCGCGGTGAGTTTTGTTGAAGAGTGTGTCATGCTCTGCCGGTTCAGACCGAATGTTTATCTCGACATCAGCGGTTATGAGGCGACCCTGGGCTACGATCCTTCAGCCAGCGCTGTCAAGCATGTCCTTTCGATGGGAATTACTCATAAGGTTTTGTTCGGAACGGATTTCCCGGTTTTCCGGTTGCAGGGTGAGCAAAAAGATTTTCTGGAACCTCTGCTTGGCGAGAGCGGCGCTCTTTCTGAACTCAGCCAGCAGGAAAAATCTCTTGTGCTGTACAGAAACATTGAGCGGCTCATGCCAGTTGCGGTAGCTGTTGCAGCCTGATTTCCCGGCTGAAACAAGATTCCCGATTCTCACCTGTTTTGCTGAACGAATTATTTTTGATGAAGGCTTGATGAGCACCGTTACTGCAAATCCCTGGGTTCATTTTCCATCCCCTGGCACGAGCGCATCTTTGCGGCTGTTCTGTTTCCCTTACGCCGGTGGAAGTGCGGCGGCGTTCCGGAGATGGAGTAAAGCTTTGCCGGAGACAGTGGAAGTTTGTCCCATTCTTCTTCCTGGTCGCGAGGCACGGCTTGGCGAAGCGGCATTCTCAAACGTTGTTCCTTTGCTGGAGGCCCTTGTGCCTGCTCTGGTGCCTCATCTGGATAAGCCGTTCGTTCTTTTCGGTCATAGTATGGGGGCGCTGGTGGCTTTTGAGCTTGCCCGTAAGCTTCGCCGGGAACACAACTCTCTGCCTGAGCACTTGTTTGTTTCTGCCCGGGAAGCTCCGGGTTTTGCTTTAACGCAGCCGCTTTTGAGCCCTTTGCCAGATAACGACTTTATTCACGAGTTATCCAGGTTCAACGGCTCAGAACAAGGCGCTCTCCAGCATCCGGAACTGATGAAGTTGATGTTGCCCACTTTGCGCGCAGATTTCGCTTTGCATGAGCGGTATCAATATCTTAAAGAGCCGGCCCTGGAATGTCCGATTACAGTTTTTGGCGGCCTGCAGGATACCGCAATAGAAGGTGAAGGACTCAATGCCTGGCGCGCTCATACATCAGGCTCGTTTGTGCGGCGAATGTTTCCCGGCGACCACTTTTTCATTAATTCTCCGTCTTCATTTTTTCTGTTCACATTTTCGCAGGAGCTTCAACGAATTATTGCCGCGGTCCGCCGCCAGCCAGCTTCTGACTGCGCATGCCCGGCCTGACTCACGGCAATTTACAACCAATCAAAACTAAAGGAGCAAAAGATGCTAAGCAAGCCAGAATTCAGAAAGAAACTCAAGGAAGCATTACACAGCAGGTTGACCCTTGATCATCCCGTTCTTCAGGAGATGGCAAAGCCAAAAAAGAATCTTCCGCTTGTGAGCAAAATGGCGCTGCAGGCCTTTCACTTGACCCGGGCATTCACCGGCTATATCGGAATTCTTTATTACCACTGCACCAGCCAGAAGTCCCGGGTCGCCCTGTCAGTCAATCTTTATGAAGAAGAGACCGGCGCACTTTCC
Organism: Candidatus Angelobacter sp.; assembly: GCA_035552035.1. GTDB lineage: Bacteria > Acidobacteriota > Terriglobia > Terriglobales > Acidobacteriaceae > Angelobacter. The sequence goes on along the minus strand of DASZMF010000030.1, from coordinate 4,059 downwards.
AAATCCGCGAACCACATGGACCTGATGGAGCGCTTCATACTGGCTTTGGGACTCACGCGCGAGCAGATTGACAATGAAATTCCGCTTCCCACAACACTCGATCTGATCGAGTATCGCAAGATATTGTGTGAGAACCCGGAAACCCTGCACATGGGCGCGGCGGCTGTGATGATTGCTTCTGAAGGTCAGAGCCTGGAAACGAAGGCAGGAAAAACCAAAGAGCAGCTCATTCCGGAAATGTATGGCTTAAAGCCTGAAGACCTCGCCTTTTTTGCCGTGCACGCCGTGGAAGACGTTTATCACGTCAGCGATGGACTCGACCTGGTTTCAGAAGTCTGCACGACTGAAAAGATGCAGGACGAAGCGATCCGGGCGATTCATGAAACGTGCGACCGGTTCTGGCGCTTCTTTGATGGAATTCAGGAAGCCTACGAGAAGGAAGGCTATACCCTTTCCAGCACCGCAGCTGTTGCATGATGAACCCAGGAGGTTGAGCCAATGAGTGTCGCAGTTCGTTCTTTTCCTCTCGAAAACACAGACGAACCGCTTTCTTTGCTGACGCAAATATGCGGGACCCACAAGGCTGTGGTGCAGGCGCAGCTGGAATTTTCTCTGCTGCATGATCAGGTTTTGCGGCTTGAGGGTCTCGTATCTTCTTACGGCAGCAATGCTGAGCAGAGCGCTAGCTTTCTGGAGGGATTATCGCCAGAGCTTATCAGCGAACTGAACGCTGCGTATCGCTTTTGGGAGAACGGCCTGGAACGGCAGTTTGCCTTTAATCTGCTGCAGGACAAGGCGTCTCTCGCTGAGTACCACCTCTATGAAAGAGTGTGCGAGTTGGTTCGACGCGAGCTGGCCCTGGTTTCCGATCTTTGGCCCCAGCGGATACTTTTTATTGGCGCCGGAGCATTGCCGCTCAGCGCAATTCAGATCCATTTACAAACAGGATTGCCGGTGGACTGTCTGGCAGAAAACCCTGAGGTAACTGTACTGGCCGGGCAGGTGCTTCAGAAATGCAAAGTGAATAACTCCGTGCGAGTCTTTGCCGAAAAGGATGGGAATTATGACTTGTCCGTTTATGATCTCGTCGTTATGGCGTCGACCGCACGGCCGAAAAGAAAAATTTTGCGGCAGCTGCGCAAGAAGTGTCATGCCGGTTGCCATATCCTCTGCCGCACGGCCCATGGTCTTGGCCAGCTTCTATATGAGCCTGCAACTGATCTTGATGTGCGCGGTTTCTATGTGAAGCAGGACCATACTACGGCAGCTGAAACAATTTCAACGTGGCTGCTGCAGGCAGCCGGCAGCGCGGCGGCGGATGTGCAATTGCGCTGGCTGCACGAAGTTGATCCGCGGCTCGGCACAAAAATTCTCCGGCTGATGAATCGGACGCTGGAAGAAGAAACAACAATTGGTTTTCCTGGACCAATTGATGACGAGACCGGACGCGGCTTGATGCAGCTTTTACATCAAGACGTAAAGTCAGGACACCGGCACGTGCTCATCGCGGAGAAAAATGGGATGGTTGTAGGCCAGTTGATTCTCACGCCTAATTCTGTTCCTAATCACCGCCACATGGTTGAGCTGACTCGAGGCACAATTGACCGGTCTTTTCGCGGAGGCGGCCTTGCGCTGCGCGCGTTTGCAGAGATCGCGAGGAAGTGTGAAGAGCTGCAGCGGGAAGTGATCTGTCTGGACGTAAGAGCGGGAACATTGGCAGCCATGTGGTGGCAGCACTTCGGCTTTAAACCGTTTGGGCTGCTTGCGGATTATTCCCGTGTGCGAGACCAGAGATATCAAGGTCTATTCCTCACACAAACCGCGGAAGAATTAAAGACACGAGTTCAGGAACTCGCCCAAAAAAGCTCGCCGGCTTCAACTTCGCCCAAGACAGCCGGTCAATCCGCCCAGGAACTTGCAAACCAACTTTCCGATCACTTCAGAAACCCGAGTCACTGATCCCGGATTCTTTAGTCTTTCCATGTGGAAAAAGGAAAACCATGGACCACAGCATACATTCGAACATTGCTGAATGCATTGGCAATACTCCCGTCGTGGAAATCCATGACAGTTTGATACCCCCGGGCAAGCAGTTGCTTGTGAAGTTGGAGTACTACAATCCAAGCTTCAGTATCAAGGATCGAACGGCTCTTGGACTCGTCAAAGCGGCCATGGCATCTGGAAAATTGAGCAAGGGGGGGATCCTGATTGAATCAACGTCAGGCAATCTGGGAAAATCACTCGCCATGCTTGGTGCCGTCTACGGGTTTCAGGTGATCGTTGTTATTGACGCAAAGACCAGTCCCTCATTGATCCGGTGGTGCGAAGCGTACGGCGCGAAGCTGGAAATGGTTTATGAAACTGACGAAAACGGCGGATACCAGAAAACTCGCGTTGCCAGGGTCAAGAAGCTGCTGCAAAAATACCCCAACGCAGTCTGGCCCAACCAGTACGATAACGAAGACAATCCCAGCTTTCATTATTCAACCACCGGAGAGGAAGTCGCGGCCCTGGACGTGGACGCGATTGCAGGCAGCGTGAGTACTGGCGGCCATCTATGCGGGATCAGCCGCAAGATCCGGGAAAAGCGGCCCGGGACTACGATTATCGCTTGTGACGTTGAAGGTTCAGCGGTATTTAGCGGCGTCTTCCATTCATACCTCGTAAATGGCGCGGGTTTGAGTTGGAGAAGCCGCAACACCGACCTTAAAGTTCTTGATAAAATTTGTATTTCGTCTGATCAGCAAGCTGTTTCTATTTGCCGTTTGTTGGCCCGCGAAAGTGGTCTGTTGTTCGGTGGCTCCGCCGGGCTGGTTGTCTGCGGCGCAGTGGCATGGCTGAAGCAAAGTTCCGCGAGAAAAGTTGTCGCGATTATTCCAGACACCGGCGCAAATTATTTGGACCAGATCTATAACAATGCATGGCTTGCAGAGAAGGGTGTCTCGGTAATGGAACGCAGAGAACTGGACGAGTGTTTGAAAAGTAAATCCATTCACGACGCTGAGAAATACTGCCGGGAGCAGCGTTCTGAAACAATTACTGAAGATGCAGCGTTTGCGAAGGCTGTATCGCGGTGAAGCAGTCAGTCAATCATCCACAAGGCGCTTCCTTATGCAATTGACCGCAATGAAATCCGAAGAAATTACATCGGCAAGAGAAACGTCGTTGTCGCCCAGGCAATCTTGGGCAGGCATAATCCTGCTGGTTTTCATTATTTGCGGCGTTATAGCTGTTGCCTTTGATGTTGCTCCTGGTCCTGTAAATGATGCTGCGCTGTCCGCTTTTTCTGCTGGGCGTGCTTTGCAACATCTTTCCAGCATTGCTAGCGCTCCGCATCCTATCAACTCAGCTGAACATGCTCTTGTACGCGACTACATCCTGAATGCTTTCCGGCAAGTGGGCATGTCGCCTGCAGTACAGAAAACTGCCGCCGATGACTCGGATGATGGGGCAGGGTCAATAGAGAATATTATTTGCCGCTTACCGGGCAGTACGCATGACAAGGCAGTTCTGTTGGTTGCGCATTACGATTCCGTGGAAGAAGGGCCTGGAGCAAGCGATGACGGAGTTGCTGTGGCGGATATTCTGGAAACTGCCCGAGCGTTGAAATCACAGCCACAACTAAAACGAGACATTATCTTTCTTATCACGGATGGTGAAGAGGCTGGCCTGCTCGGCGCCAAGGCTTTTGTTGCGAAGCATGCCTGGGCGAAAGATGTCGGCGTGGTATTGAACTTCGATGCGCGAGGAACCACTGGTTTTTCTATCATGTTTGAAACCAGCGCTCAGAACGGCTGGCTCATCAGTAATTTTGGCGCTGCCTCTTCCCATCCCGTGGCAAATTCACTCTCCTACGAAATCTATAAGCGCCTGCCGAACGATACTGATTTCACCATCTTTCGCCGCGCTGGTTACTCAGGGTTGAACTTTGCTTTCATCAATGGATTGGGCAACTACCATAAAGCTTCTGATTCCATCAAAGCTGTGGATCCGCGTAGCCTGCAACACGATGGCGACTACATGATGGAGCTGGCAAAACAGTTTGGAAATGCCGCTACA
>DASZMF010000029.1:0-5821 GCA_035552035.1 Candidatus Angelobacter sp. | reverse complement strand
ATTCAATTAAAGAGAGCACGCGGTTTTGCACCGCCAGAGATTCCGCCATGCGCGTCACCGGACGCAGCACAGCAGGCATCACTCTGGTGTCATGCGCAGCATTTGCTGCAACGCGGAATTGCATCACGTTGAAAGAATCGGTGCGCAGCACAATTTTTTGCCCGCGGCTGGCAGAAAAATCCATGATCAAATCAACTCGTTCACCCGGCGCAATCACCAGGGTGGTCAGCGGAACCGGCGTTGCCAGCAGCCCCTGGTCGCTACCAATCTGGTGAAACTTCTGTCCGTTAGAAAGTGACAGGTTAAAGAAACGCCCGTTCGCTGCATTCAAAACGCGGAAACGATATTTGCACGCCTCAACTTCCAGATATGGAAACAATTTGCCGTTGACCAGAAATCCATCGCCAAACATCTCCGGCACCCACGGCGCATCGGCATCAGGCGAGACTTCATAACTTAACTGTCCGTCAGAATCAAAAGAGCGGTCATAAAGAATCAGCGGAATTTCGTGTTTGCCCTTGGGCAGATTCAGCGCGTCTTCAAACTTGTCGCGGATAACGCATGCTCCCATCAACCCCGCATACACATTCAGCCGATTGATGCCCAGAGTGTGGTCGTGGTACCAGAGCATGGTGGCGTCTTGATTATTCGGGTAATGGCAGAGCGCGGACTTTCCCGGCACAAACCAGTCTTCCGGATAGCCATCACTCTCCGGCATCGTCTTCGCGCCGTGCAGATGCACCACCGAGCGCACCTCGGGCTTTTCTTTCTCCGCGCCGTGAATATTGTGGTCAATCGGCAGGAAATGTTTTGCCGGAAGCTGGTTCACCCACTCCACCAGAAAACCTTCACCGTTGCGTGTCTCCAGCGTCGGCCCCGGAGAGCTGTTGCCAAAGCCCCACTGGCGTGTCGGCTTCAAGTCGCGGTGTACCTTGCTTTCAAACTCATGCAGCGTCATGCGGTAATACGGCAGCTTCAGCGCGGAATTCGTGGGGCTCGCCTTGGTGCCGCTGGCCTTGGCAATTTCAGGAATCGGTAGCGGATCAACAAAGGGAGCCAGCGAGCTGGCATTGATCTGCCTGGGTGAGGGATTCGGCTGGTGGCGCATGCGCGGCATGAAAATGGCCGCTGTAAAAATGCCGCACTGTTCAAGAAAGGTTCGTCGCGTAAAAGCCACTAGTTAGCTTCCTCCTGCCATTGGTTGCGCATTTTATAAAGTATGAAAAGGGCATGCAAAACTTGTAAGTCTTGCATGCCCAAAGATTGTAATGCCACACTGCTGATTTCAATCTCGTAGTACCAGAGAATCAGCGGTGTGGTTATTAAGAACTGTTTAGTTCTTGCCGCTGTTTCCGCCGTGATCGTCCTGGTTGCCGTTCACCGGCACGCCGGTGTTCGGATCCAGAATCAGGGTGCGATCGTCGCCATCCCGCTTATTATCAAAGTCGAACATCTGGCTGAGCGAGTTGCTGAGCTCGTCAAATGATCCCTGGCCAATGCGCGCGCCACCCAGGAAGTTGTCTTCAATAAAGTGCAGGGTTGAGGTCTGGTCGCTGATGGAGTGGTCCACAAAGTTTTCCCTGGCCCACGGTGAAACCACAATCAAAGGCTGGCGCGGACCAAAGCCGCAACGGCCCTGTGCATGCGTGTTAGCTACACCATTGATCGTGACACCAGGCAGCGCGGTTGAACCGTCGCCGCAGGTGCCAGGACCAGTCAGTGCATCGGCCGGGCTGGTGGACTGATTCAGTACCGGGCTGAGCTGGTGGTCATACCATCCGTCAGAATCGTCATACAGAATAAAGACGGCGGTGCTGTTCCACTCTGCTGATTTCTGCAGGGCATTGATCACGTTGACCACAAAAATCTGCTCGTCCAGCGGATCAGAGTTGCCCGGGTGACCGTCCTGCGCGGAGATTGCCTTCAGGTAGCTTACGGCTGGCAGGTTGCCGGCCGAAAGCGTAGTGAAGAAATCGTTGATGTCGTACTGGTGGTTGGCTGGGCCAGCGTGGCCAATCTCAGCAATTGAAGCCGGACGCGTGTGCGCCGGGTTTGCCGTGGAAGGATAGTACTGAAATGGCTGGTGATGCGGAACATAATCAGCCGCGGTCTGTCCCGCCACGCCCACTGAGCTGCGCTTGCAGCCCGTGGTGCCGTTTGCATCGGTAATGGTCAGGTCAAATCCGCCGGAGAAGAAACCCCAGCTTACGCCCGCAGCGTTTAGCAGGTTGCCAATGTTCTGGCCGCCCATGGTTGCCTGGTTCTTCGTGGCGCCGGAGCAGATGTCACCAATCGGATCAGCGTCGCCCACCATGGTGAGTGTGCCTGCGCCGCCGGCGGTCTGGTTGCCCGTTCCATTCAGCGTTGCTGTTACGCCATTGGTCTGGCCGGAAACCAGGTTGACTGCGCCAACCGTTGACGGCCCAAAATTTGTGTCGAAGGAGTTGTCGCTCATGGCAAAGTGCTGAGCGTAATTCCAGTAGGCAGTCACGGTGTTGCCGTCGTAGTAGCCCATCACCAGGCCGGTGGTGTTTACGATTGCCGGCGGTGCTGTGGGCGGTGGGCCGGCTGCGCCGGTCGTTTTAGGATAAATATCCATCACGCCTTTATCGTAAGCAGCCTGCTCCGGACCATAGCTGTGGTTCTGGCTGGCCGTGAGTGCCTGTGCGCGGCTCAAACGGAAAGGATTGGTCGCGCTGATGCCATTGATCGGATTCAGGTTCGGGTTCTTCGTCAGGAGAAAATTGGTGTAGCCGTTGACCGTGGGTGTATTGCGGCGTGCGGAGAATTTGGGTTCGCCATCCGTGGTGTTCAATGCATTCGGATACGTGCCGAAGTAGTGATCAAAAGAAACGTTTTCCTGGAAGATCACAACCACATGCTTGATCGGTGTGGCGTTCTTCTGGTTGTTTTTGTCGTTGTCATTGCCGTCTTTGGTTGCGGCGTAAATTGGCGAAGCGGTTGTTCCCAGTACCATTGCGAAAATCGCAAGCAAGGAAACGGCTTGTCGCGTCCATTCTGCTACTCGTGTTTGCATTGTCTCTATTTCTCCTCTGGGGGTTGTGGAGCGGGGTTTACGAAGATTAAAAACCTGGAATTCTTCAGCCAGAGAAAAACTAGGGCAGCCATGTTGAGCGTATGTTTTCGTATTGTTAAAATCTGTTGAATTTTTCCTGGACACTTTCTTTTGTCCACTTTTTACCTGTCTTTAACATTCGCTCTGTAAGCTCCGTTCATGGGTGCATTGAATAGAACGTTTCCCGTCGCTGACCGGTCTGCACAGGAAAAGCCGGCCGCAGAACCTGTGATGAATGACAAATCAAAGATTTTTGTCGTTGAGGATGACACTGATATCTCACGCCTGGTGCGCCACCATCTGGAGATGGCCGGATATCGTGTCCGCAGCTATTCCACCACCCATGGCGTGCTGACAGATGCACTCAAAGAGCGCCCGGCTTTAATGCTGCTAGATATCATGGTTCCCGGCGGCGATGGCATTGAACTTTGCCGGCAGGTGCGGCAATCCGGCCAGGCCTTGGGCGCGATTCCCATTGTTTTTCTCACCGCCAAGACCAGCGAAGCCGACCGCATCAGGGGCTTGGAAACCGGTGCTGACGATTACATCACTAAGCCGTTCAGCCCGCGTGAGCTGGTGGCGCGCGTAAAAGCAGTTTTGCGCCGTTGTGAAGCGCCACTGGCTCCCACCGTCATCCGCTCCGGTGACCTGGAAATTGACGCTCTGGCCATGATTCTTACTGTCCGCGGCGCGGTGATTACCACCACCGCAACTGAATTCAGGTTGTTGCACTATCTTGCACAGCATGCCGGCCGGGTCTTTACCCGTGACCAGATACTTGACGCCGTTTGGCGCGAAACCACCTTCGTCAGCCCCCGCTCCGTGGATGTTTACGTACGAAAGCTGCGCGCCAAGATTGAAATTGATCCCGAACATCCCCGGTATTTGCGCACTGTGCGCGGCGCCGGATACCGTTTTGAAGCTCCAAAAAAATGAATCTTCCAGCCAGAGTTGCTCATCTATATCCACGCTGATCCCCCTTGGCGTTTTTACAATCTCTTGGCTGATTTTTAACCGTATTCACGTTAACCAGTGGGTGCCGGATCTCGTCTAACTAAGCAGCACAACCAAAAAGGTGTTTTATGTCCCACGTAATAGAAAATAAAATCAACAAGCTCCTTGTGACCATGGGTCTCAAGGTGGATGAAGCCGTAAGCCAGTCGATTACCGCATTGCTGCGCTCAAACTTGCACCTGGTTGCGGGCGTAATGGAAAATGCCGTGGCCGTACAGGAGCTGGAAATCGCTATTGACCAGGCAGTTTTCAGCGCCTTGGAGCAGGGCGATCTGCTGGCAGCAAAAGCGCAGCAGCTGACTGCCGTGAATAAAGACCTGGCGAAGCTGGGCAAGCTGGCCGCGAATCTCGGCCGCAAAGTAACTGAAGTAGGCAAGCACCACGAGAATGAAGATTTCTCCAAGCTGCAGCCGCTGGCCATTGCCGTATCGCATCTGTGCCGCCAGACTCTGCGCTCACTGGCCCGGCTGGATCCCGTGCTGGCCCGCAACGCCGCCGCAGGCGGAGCATCCGTGGATGCTTACCGCGACTACGTTCTGCGTGGCCTCTCTTTACAGGCAGGCCGGCAGGAACCTGTGACCGACGAGCACGATCTCCATATTGTTTTTGCTTCACGTTGCCTCGAGCAGATCGCCGATCACGCCATGCATCTGGCAGAAAACCTGGTAACTTTTCTTGAAGGCGCAAATCTTCAAGACAAAGCAGAGCACGAAAAAAGTAAAGCCGTGAGTTGCTAGCCGCGAATCAACGCGAAATACGCGAATTAAATTCAGCGGAACTTAAGCTTTAAACAAATTCGTGTTCATTCGCGCAATTCGCGGCTAAGTTCTTGATCTGCGATGATCTGCGCAAATCAGCGGCTAAGCCTTTGATTTTCTCCGTGTTTCCGTGGTAGGTTGTAACGCACGATTCGCACAGCTTTAACCCCCTTTTAACCTCTCATTCACAATCGCGGCTTATAACTCAGGGATAGATGGCAAAGTAGCCAATCCCAGCCGCGCCTCTTCAAAATCACGGCGCTGGCGGACAAGGTAGTACCCGTCCATGACTTCTCCCGCAGTGCTTCTTCCGCTTGAATCGTCAGAACAGTCTCATCTCGTTGAGCTCACCATGGCAGCGTTTTCCGTGACCAAAGACGAAGTCGCCCACGCGATTGATGGCCTGATCAACGGCTCCAAGCTGGCGCTGTTGGCAGTCCGCAAATGTGAAGAGCGGCTCGACAGCATGGACCGCGAAATGGACGAAGCGCTGGCCACCGTCATCACGCAGGTAAAGCCAATGCAGGCGCGCGAGTTGCTGGCCTGCATGAAGCTGATGCTCGATCTTGAACGCATTGGCGACCTCGTCTCCAGCTTTGCCGAGCGCTCCGCCATCGTTCGCAACCGGATTGACATGGACGATATCGAGCAGCTCACCAAGATGGGCTGTCTGCTGGAAAATATGCTCGGCACCATGGTCCGCGCCTTTGCCCAGCGCAACATTGAGCAAGCCATTCACGTGCTGCGCACCGATTCTGAAATTGACCGCATGCGCAACCTGATCCTGGTGCGCCACACGGAAAACGCCGAAGGACTGAAAGGCCCGGAAAGCCTGCACGTGCTCTCCATGGCCAATGCCCTGGAGCGCGCCGGCGATCACATAAAAAACATGGCAGAAGAACTATGCCACCTGGCCACAGGCCACACCATGCGCCACGTAATCCGCGCCAAAGATAAACCAATCGAGCAGCTC
>DASZMF010000028.1:0-1764 GCA_035552035.1 Candidatus Angelobacter sp. | reverse complement strand
TGGTATGTTCCAGCGCGCTGACAAAGCATGCAGCTCTGGCGTGAATTTGCCATAGACGTGAATCTGCCAATCGAGCGAACTGAGTGGCTGAAAGTTGTTCTGGCTTTCGATCCAGGGCAGGCGATCACCGCCATGAAGCTGGCCTGCGGCTCCGCTGCTCAACACGCTACTGTCACGATAATGAATGCGCGTTTGCGAGACGAGGCGGAACTGCGCTTTTCGCGCGGCTTTGAGATGCAAAACCAACGGCGCGATATAACGTAGAAAAGTTCCGCGCACGATCCGCGCTCCCAAACCATGGCTTATAGCGACTTGAAAAAGGCGGTCAGTGGATGCGACCCGAGTGCGCGCGTAGGCAATACGCTCAGACTCATACGTATCTAAAACTGTGGGATTTGTGCGGCCGCGAATCACCGTGGCCAGCTTCCATGCCAGGTTCACCGCATCGCCAATGCCGGTATTCATCCCTTGTCCACCTGCCGGGCTATGGACATGGCCTGCGTCACCAGCAATGAAAACACGCCCTTGGCGAAAATGGTCAGCGACGCGATGGTGTACATGATAGGTAGAGAACCAATTTACTTTCTGCACATCCACATCAATCTGTTTTTTCACATACGGGCGGATTTCCTCAAAAGTCAGGCCCTTCTGGCTGGCCAGCTCTTGTGGCACAATTCCTATCAGGCGAAAGGACCCGCTACTGCGCACTGGAAACGCCAGCACAAAAGACTCCGAGCTTATGCAGGCATTGACTTCCGGAGTTAACGCCAGCCCGGTGGCCTGCACATCGGCTACGTAAAACAATTGCTCATACGTGCCGCCGGGAAAGTTCAAGCCGAGTCCCTGGCGAACCGTGCTGTGGGCGCCATCGCAACCGCATACGTAAGCGAATTCAGCGGTCTCATCTTTTTCGCCTTTGCGCAGGACCGCCTTCACGCTCTGCCCTTCTTCTTTAAACTGGACAAGCTGCGTGCTCCACTCCACGTGAACGCCAGCGGCTTCCAGGCACTTTACCAGCAGATGCTCATGGTCGTCTTGCGGGAAGCTGAGGATGAATGGATATGGGCTGAAAACCTGGCCAATATTGTTAAAGGGAAAATCAGCAGTCGCACGGCTGCCCTGGCGCAGATGGCCGCCGTTAATTTCTATGCCGCTCGCAATTGCCTGATCGGCGATACCGAGTTGTTGGTAAAACTCAAGCGTGCGTGCCTGCACAGCCATGGCGCGTGAGGCCTGCCCTGGGCCATCATTTTTCTCAATGATGCGAAACGAAACTCCCGACCGTGCAAGCCACAACGCCAGCACCAGGCCAGTCGGCCCGGCACCCACAATAAGAACTGGATCGCTCATTTCCAGCTGACTGTATCACAGCGTATGCGATGTCAGACAGCCGGAAATCAGCTACGGTGTGATAACAGTCTTCTCCTTGGGAATCGCATCGATCATCGCTTTACCGACTTGCAGATGCTGGTTCACCAGAAGATGCGGCGTGTGGGCCATCCACTCGGCCAGTGAGATGTCTTCGTAATGATCGCTCTTGAACATTTCCAGAAAGACCAAATCCGTATCGCCGATATTTTCAACGTAGTGCGGTTGCGATTGAGGAATGTAGCCCACATCTCCTTCCTCGAAGTCCATGGTGCGCGCGCGGCTGCCTGCAGTAAATACCGTCATGCGGCCTTTGCCGCTGACGTAGTATTGCCACTCATCAGCATTGGGATGCCAGTGCAGTTCGCGCAAGCCTTTTGGTTTCAGCCGCACAAT
>DASZMF010000027.1:0-5128 GCA_035552035.1 Candidatus Angelobacter sp. | reverse complement strand
CGACGAAGACAGCGTGATTGCCGGCATAGAGCAGGATGGAGTCAGCGGTTTCTGGGCCAACGCCGTTGAGGATGAGCAGTTCACCGCGCAGTTTTTCTGTGGGTTCGGTGAACATGCAGCTGAGTGAGCCGGAGTAATGCTCGTCAAGAAAGCTGATAAAGGTTTTCAGGTTGCGGGCTTTCTGGCGGAAGTATCCGGATGGCCGGACCAACTGCTCCAGCTCTTCCAGAGGAATCTGCCGCACAGCGTTGAGGCTAAGCATACCGGCCTGTTGCAGGTTGGCGATGGCTTTCTCTACGTTGCTCCAGTTGGTGTTCTGCGTGAGGTATGCGCCGACGATCACTTCAAATTGCGATTCGCCGGGCCACCAGTTTTGCGGGCCGTAGCGCGAGAGCAGGGCGTTGTAGTAAGCAATGATTTCACCGCGGAGGCGCGGAGAGTGGTGCGAAGATCGGGTGATCGGTTGACCTGGTGATCGGGTGATCTGCGTTAAAGCGGCGTGCTGCTTTTTTGCGGACGCTTCCTGCGAAGCTTGAACCTGGGAAATGCGGGCTTTATCAGGAATGCGGGTTTGTCGTGGCACGTTGCAGCTATCTTAGCTGTTCAGAGAGCTGTCTCACAGAGACGTTTCAGAAGGCGGTCTTAGTGACTCGTCTCAACGAAAGCGTCTCAACGAACGTGTCTCGGTAAAACCCAGACTATCGCACGTGCGCGTGCTTACCAGATGGACTCGGTATTCCGCGCCGGGGCTTGCAGGTCACAGGCTTCACGGCAGGGCGGGCAATAATAGATGCCGTCTTCGCACAGGCGGACATCATGCAGGCTCTGGCAGAGCGCGCAATATTTATTGCAGGAGCAGCCTCGCTCCGACTGGTCACACATCATGCAGGTAAAGTCTTTCGCCATAACTGCAGATTAGCGCGATTTGGCGGCCGGGGCAACGGGCCGATGGTCGATGGACTAGCGGAGCATAACCCAAGGGGGTACGCGGGCAAATGGGGGACAGTCCGGCCCAGAATATTCCTTTCAAATGGCGTAGGGCTGTTGATTGACCCTTAAAAACGCGAGTGTTAACCTAAAGGGTTCGTCTCAGCCCGGCGGCGGGTCTGTGTGACCCCAGAGATTCAAATTGGAAGGAAAAACAAAGTTGTCCTTAACCGCAGAAAGCCAGACGCTCAGGAAAACCGCGCTCAATGCGCTGCACAGAAAACTTGGCGCCAAGATGGTGGATTTTGGCGGATGGGACATGCCAGTCGAGTATCCCTCAAGCGGCGGGCTAGTCAAAGAACATTTGGCCGTGCGCACCGGCGTGGGGATATTTGATGTATCGCACATGGGCGACATTCTTATCCGCGGCCCGCAGGCGCTGGATGCCGTGCAGTGGATCAGCATGAATGATGCTTCCAAACTGCAGGAAGGCCAGGCGCATTATTCCGCGCTGCTGTATCCAGAGGGAACTTTTGTGGACGACGTAATTGTTCACAAAATGGGGCAGAACGACTATCTACTGGTGATCAACGCTGGCACGCGAGAGAAAGACCACAGCTGGGTGCGCAAGAACGTGGGAAAATTCCGTTGCCACGCGGATGACGTAGGCGACTACTACACGCAGATCGCGATCCAGGGTCCCAAGGCAGAAGCTACGCTGCAAAAGCTGACCAACGTGAATTTATCGGAGATCAAGAATTACTGGTTCAAGCACGGCACGGTCTGCGGCCTTATGAATACGATGATCGCCCGTACCGGCTACACGGCAGAAGACGGATTCGAAATTTACGTTCCTTCTGATGTGCCGACCAGCGAACGCGTATGGAATGAAGTGACGGAAGCCGGCAAAGAATTTGGCATTGTGCCGTGCGGGCTAGGTGCGCGCAACACACTGCGGCTGGAAGGCAAGATGGCGCTTTACGGCCACGAAATCTCAGACACCATCAATGTATGGGAAGCCGATCTAGGCCGTTACTGCAAGATGGAGAAGGCTGGCTTCGTGGGCAAAGAGGCGCTGGAAAAAGCCAAGGCTGAAGGGCTCAAGCGCATTCTGGTAGGACTGGAATCCATTGATCGCGGCATACCGCGCGATGGATACAAAGTTTTCAACCAGCACGATCATGAGATCGGCGTGGTGACCAGCGGATCGCCGGGACCGTTTATCAAGAAAAATATTGCTCTGGCGTATGTGCCGCCGGCGCATTCAGAAATTGGCCATGAAGTTTTTGTAGAGATACGCGGCCAGAAGATCAAGTGCAAAGTGGTGCCAACCCCGTTTTACAAGCGGCCCAAAAAGGCTTAGCAAAAAATAATCCAGAGATCGATAAAACCAGGACAGGATGAACTCATGGCATATCCGAAAGACTACAGATACACGAAAGAACACGAGTGGATACAAGTAAAGGGCAGCACCGCTTTGGTGGGTATTACTGATCATGCGCAGGAAGCGCTAGGCGATATCGTATTCGTCGAGCTGCCTAAAGTGGGCGCGCAGCTGAATGCGGGCGGCAGCTTTGGCACGGTGGAATCGGTAAAGGCGGTTTCTGAGCTGTATTCACCGGCTTCCGGCAAGGTCACGGAGATCAATGAGAGCCTGAACCAGACGCCAGAGAACATTAATAAAGATGCGAACAACGCCTGGATGATCAAGCTCGAGCTTTCTGATCCGAAGCAAGCGGATGCGCTGATGTCCGCGGATGATTACGAAAAGTTTATTGCGGAAGAGAAGTAACAAAACCAATTTTCACCACGGAGACACGGAGGCGCGGAGAAATCCCAGGACAGTTGCCTCAGTTGATTTGTGTTTGTCCATTTGTGCTTAACAACAAGAAGGCCTGAAGAATTCCACACATGCGCTATCTACCAAAATCTCCCGCTGACCGGGCGCAGATGTTGCGCGAGATCGGCTGTAAGTCCATTGATGATTTGTTCGCGCCGATCCCGGCGGAATACCGGCTGAACCGCGACCTGAAAGTGCCGCGGCAGATGGCCGAATCAGAAATCATTGACTACTTCCACGAGCAAGCCAGCAACAATGCCGCAGGCTATGCGCTGTTTCTGGGCGCCGGTGCGTACCATCACTATCGTCCGGTGGTGATTGACGCCATGATTTCCCGCGGCGAGTTTCTAACGTCTTATACGCCGTACCAGGCGGAGATCGCGCAGGGAACGCTGCAGGCGATTTTTGAATTCCAGACGATGATCTGCGAACTCACCGGCATGGAAGTGGCCAACGCTTCCATGTATGACGGCTCGACCGGCGCAGCTGAGGCGATGCTGATGGCTGTCCGCATTACGGGCAGGAAAGCAGCGGTGGTGGCGCGCAGTGTGCATCCGGAATATCGCGAGGTCATGCACACGTACACGCAGCACCAGGGATTGCCGATTACCGAATGCGGTTATCTGGAAAATGGCCGCGTGGATACGGCCGACCTGGAAAAGAAGATTACAGACGACACAGCATGCGTGCTGATTCAGTCACCGAACTTTTTCGGCACGATTGAAGACGTTGCCGCCGTGGCTGATCTGGTACACAAAAAAGGCGCGCTACTGATTGTGTCGATTGCCGAGGCGCTTTCACTGGGGATTGTGAAGCCTCCGGTTGAAGCCGATATTGTCTCGATGGAGACGCAGTCCTATGGTGTGCCGCTCGGATATGGTGGCCCGTACGCTGGTGTGTTGGCTACGAAAGAAAAGTTCATGCGCCAGATTCCTGGCCGCTTGGTGGGCGAAACCAAAGATAAAGATGGCAAGCGCGGGTTCGTGCTCACGCTTTCGACGCGCGAGCAGCATATTCGCCGCGAGAAGGCGACGTCGAATATTTGCACCAACCAGGCGCTGATTGCGACGATGGCCACAATCTATCTGACGATCTATGGCCGCGAAGGATTGAAGGAGTTGGCGCAGCAGAATCTGGCCAAGGCGACTTACGCATCCGGTGAGTTCGCGAAAAAAGGCAAAGTGCTTTTTGCCGGAGCGCCGCGCTTCAATGAATTTGTGGTGCAGACCAAAGACGATCCGCATGCCATCAACAAACGGCTGCTGGAAAAGAAGATGATTGGCGGGTTCTCGCTGAACTGGCATTATCCGGAACTGGGGAACGCTTCATTGTGGTGTTGCACGGAATTAAACAGCAAAGAGCAGATGGATGCAGCTGCGCAGGCGGTGGGCCAATGAGCGACTTTGATATTAAAAACCAGGACATTAAGAAGGCGACACGTCACGTTAACCAGAATGAAGGGCTGATTTTTGAGCGGTCGTCACCGGGCAAGAAGGGCTATCGGCTGGCGCCGCTGGATGTGCCGGAAGTGGATTACAAAGCCGCTCTCGGCAGCGCTGCACGTGAAGACCTGGGCAGCATGCCGGAGGTGAGCGAGATGGAAATCATCCGGCACTTTACGCGGCTTTCCACGTGGAATTATGCGATTGATCTGGGCATGTATCCGCTGGGCTCGTGCACCATGAAGTACAACGCGCGCGTAAATGAAGTGGTGGCGCGTTTTCCGGGATTGGCGAATGCGCACCCTTATCAAGCGGCAGAGATTTCGCAGGGCGCGATGCGTGTGATGAAGACGCTCTCAGATTGCCTGCTCGATATCACTGGCATGGATGCTATTACGCTGCAGCCCGCAGCCGGCGCGCATGGCGAGATGACCGGCATCCTGCTGATGCATGCGTACCTGCAATCGAAAGGGAATCCGCGCAAGAAGATTCTGATTCCGGATTCCGCGCATGGTACCAATCCCGCTACTGCCGCAATTTGCGGGTACGCGGTAGAGAACCTGAAATCAAATTCGCGAGGCATGGTGGACGTGAGCGCGCTGGCAGCACAGATGAATGAAGACGTTGCCGGGCTGATGCTGACCAATCCGAACACGCTGGGCATTTTTGAGCAGGAGATCCACAAGATCGCCGACATTCTGCATGAAAAAGGCGGCCTGCTTTATATGGACGGTGCAAACATGAATGCGCTGGTGGGAAAGACGCGTCCGGGGGATTTTGGCGTGGACGTGATGCACCTGAATTTGCATAAGACTTTTTCGACGCCGCATGGCGGAGGCGGTCCGGGATCCGGGCCGGTGGCTTGCAAGAAAATCCTCGAACCATTCCTGCCGAAACCGGTGATTGTGGAGCACGCTGA
>DASZMF010000026.1:0-17504 GCA_035552035.1 Candidatus Angelobacter sp. | reverse complement strand
TCTTTCAATTTTTTCTTTATCGGACCGTTTTACTCTTTTCGCATCAACCGCCCGGAAGATGTGGTGGCGTTTCTGGTTTTCGGCAGCACGGCCATCCTGGTTGGTCAGCTTTCATCACGACTGGAAAAACGTGTGCTGCTGACGGAAGAGCAACGTAAAGAGCTGGTGCATGTCCGAGCGTAGTTTGAACGCGCCGCAGCCCAGGCTGCACAAGCTGACGCGCTGCGCAAAAGCGAGCAGCTTAAAACGGCTTTGCTGGACGCAGTCACACATGATCTGCGCACGCCGCTTACGTCGATCAAGGCGGCCATCACCACCATCCGCACGGAGCCAGTCACGCCAGAGGTCCAGCGCGAGCTTTTTGAGGTGATTGAGCAGGAGTCTGACCGGCTGAATCATTTCATACAAGGCATGATGGACCTGGCCAAGCTTGAAGCCGGCGAGATTACGCTGGCCAGCAGAAATGTTGCCGCCGATGAAATTGTGGAAGACGCGCTTCTTCGCGCTGAACCGCTGCTTGCGGGCCACGCCGTGGAAGTTGCGGTGACTGATGGACTGCCGGCGTTGCAGGTTGATCCCCGGCTGATCTCGCAGGTAATCTTCACCCTGCTGGAAAATGCGGCCAAGTATTCAAACGCAGCCGCACGGATCACCATCTCCGTGCAACAAAATGAAAATAATATTTGCTTCGCAGTAAGTGACGATGGGCCGGGCATCGACCTGGAGCTTCGCTCACAGGTGTTTGAGAAATTCTTTCGCGCCAATCCAAAGTCAGGCCTTGGCATGGGGCTGGCCATAGCCCGCGGCATTGTGCAGGCCCATGGCGGCAAAATTTGGATTGAAGACGGACTCGGCGGAAGAGGAGTCAGCGTGCAATTCCAGATTCCGATGAATAGCGCTCCGTCCGACAACTAACAAGCTGATAAAGTGTGAACAGCAAGGGCGGGCGCTTGAATTCCCTGTTCAAAACAACGACTTCTAAAAATGGATGACCCGAAGAAAATTCTGGTGGTGGACGACGAAGCGCAGATCACGCGCGTTCTGCTGCGCGGACTTGAGTCTGCCGGATACCAGGTGCGCATCGCCAATGACGGCCGCGCCGGTCTCGAAACGTTTCGTGCGTGGCTGCCTGATCTGGTCATCACCGATCTCAACATGCCCGGCTATACCGGACTGGAATTATGCGAGCGCATCCGCCAGCTATCTGAAGTTCCTTTGCTCGTACTCTCAGTGAAAGAAGATGAGCCGACCAAGGTGAAAGCATTTGATCTGGGCGCGGACGATTATGTCTCCAAGCCTTTTGGCATGGCCGAGCTTACCGTGCGCGTTCGCGCCCTATTGCGCCGCTCAGCACCGCCCGCGCAGCCTGATGCAGCGTATGAAGCCGGCGATTTCAAGATTGATCCGCAACAGCACCTGGTTGAAGTCAGCGGCAAGCCGGTGCATTTAACGCCGAAAGAATTTGACCTCATCCAGTATTTCATCGCGCATCGCGGCAAGGTGATGACCCACCGCGCCATCCTCACGGCAATCTGGGGCAGCAACAGCACGGAGCAACCGGAATATCTGCGCGTCTTCATTGCCAACCTGCGCAAGAAACTGGAACTGGATCCGCGCATGCCCAGGTACATCAAGACCGAACCGTGGATCGGCTACAGGTTTGATCCGGAATAACTCCTTTATTTCCTTCACTGAAATTCTTCACGCCTGTGACCTGATGAGGACTTTTGTCCTCCAGCATGATTTCTTGTTGAACTCTTTATAAGTTCTTTACGCGATTCAGCCGTAGTTTGGATTTAGTAGCAGGAGAAATCCGAATTTATGATGCACTATCTAGTACTTTTTCTTGAGACATTCTTCTTCGTGGGTTTGGCTGGGTCCATGGTGGTAGCCATCTGGGCATTTATTGGCGATTGTTTTGAATTCTTTGAAGATGATAGGCCTGAAGGAAGCCAGGCTGTCGGCGACTGAATGAACGTCGCGGCGTGTCGACTTTCCTGAAGCGCATGGCAATTGCTATGCGCTTTTTTGCGCTCACAAATCGCGCTAACTTTTCTTGCGCTGATACAAAGAAGGCTCGCCCGGCGGACGCGTCTTCCATCTCCGATGCACCCACAGCCACTGCTCCGGATAGCGCCGCGCATAATCCTCAATCACCTTGGTAAAGAGCGCAGTGTTGGCAACCGCGTCGGCGTCATCGTCGCCGGTCTTCACCAGTTGCAGCGCCGGATCAAACCTGATCTTGTATTTGCCCAGCTCTTTGTCCCATACGGTAAAAGCTGGCAGCACCGCAGCGCCAGTATGCAGGGCTACGCGCGCCACTCCCGTTGCGGTACACGCGGGTACGCCAAAGAAATCAACAAACGCGCCTTGCGGCGGCGTCATGTTGGTGTCCATCAAAATTCCCACCACCTCGCCGCGCTTCATGGAAGTGAGCAGTCCGCGGGCAAAGTCCTGCTTGCCGAATGTGCGATTGCCATAGAGTGTGCGATAGCGGTCCACAAATGCGTCAACGTAAGGGTTATCCAGCGGACGCACCACAATATTCATGGGATTGCCATTGATCGAATGCACAAACGATCCCATTTCCCATCCGCCAAAATGCGCGGTTAGAAATAGCACGCCCTTGCCGCGCGCGCGGGCTTCGGCAAAATTCTGGAAGCCGTCATAGATCGCAACCTGTGAAGCATTGTCTTTGGTGTAACGCGGAAAGAGCGCAAACTCTGCCAGCTGCCGTCCCAGCCCTTTGAAGAGTGTGCGCAGGATGCGCAGCTTTTCCTTGCGGCTTTTCTCCGGAAAAGCGATATCCAGGTTGCGCAGGCCAACCTCGCGCAAACGCCGGTGCACGCCATACATGAGCAGGCCAATGCCCTGGCAGAAAAATCTGGCCAAAGGGCGCGGAAGCACGCCAAGACCGCTAGCCAGCAGCCAGACCGGGAAATACTCAAGTTTATGCCGGAGGTTCGACAACATTATTTGACGACATTATTTGGCAACTCAGGGACGGTAACATTGCGGAGAAAATATTTCAAACAGGCCGTAACCCTTCGCACGGTCCCCGCCTCCAATTATAGTGAAGTGTGCTTGCCGTTGCGGAGATCAGCCGTCTCTCCGAAAAACGCAACAATCGTTAAGCGCAACAGCCAGTAAGCGCAACAGCCAGTAAGATAGTCCGGAACACTCGAAGGAGAAAACAATGAAGTTTCCTCAAGCCATCGCCGCTCTCGCCCTGGTGGCGATTTGCGGCTGCAAGGCGAGCACTCCCAGCCAGACAGAAACCAAGATGGTGAATGAAGTGAAGCATGCAGTGACCATCGGCGGCAAAGATGTGCCGAACCCGATTGCTTATTCTGCTGACGTAGCCAAAGAAGGCGCGGAACATTTTGGCCACCATTGCCAGATCTGCCATGGGCTGGACGGCCAAAACACCGGCGTTCCCTTTGCCACAAAAATGGACCCGGCCGTGGCTGATCTCTCAGTCAAAGACGTGCAGGACTACACTGATGGCCAATTGAAATGGATCATTGAAAATGGCATCCAGCCTTCCGGCATGCCGGGCTGGAAAGGAATCCTCACCGACGAGGAAATGTGGAACATGGTCCACTTCATCCGCCATCTGCCGGCCAAAGGCAGCCTGGGCGCTCCGGCGATCTTTAAAGAAGAAGCAGAAGAACACGAGCATGCGGGGCATCATCATCACGACGCAACGCCGCACAAGCATTAATTTCTCTGGCACAAGAAAAATAAAACGGGAGCTCTTATGGCTCCCGTTTATTTTTGTTTCAGACTCAGCGAATAGCGCTGTTGGATTTTTAACCTATTGCCGGAAATGATTTGAGGGCGTTGGAGCCGGTGCAGGCGCTGGATCACTGGTAGGTGTTGGCTCTGTTGCCGGCGGCGGTGGTGCGGTAATGGGCGTAGGCGCTGGTGAAGGATTTACCGGAGCCGACGAATAAGTTGGACGCGGTGGAAGCGGAGGAGCAGTATCTGATCCTGCTGCTTTGCGCACAGCTGCTATAAACGCTTCAGCCGACTGTGGTGGCTGCACTGATCCAGTTAGAATCGTTTTGAAGTCCACCATGCGGCCATAGAGTTCCTTGGTCGCGTCTTCATCCTGCTTGATCACCGCGCCGTTGAAGCTGATGCCGGCAAATAATCCTCGCGCGCGAGAGTAGGTCAGCACTTCAGCCCGCATCTTCCAATCGGTTGAGCCTTCAGCATGGCGTCCTACAGGACCGGCCGCGACGGAAGCATCTGCGCCCAGCTTGAATTTGCTGGTCAGCAGCGCCTGCATGCCACGGTCATTCATCACAACCATAATCAGATCCACAGCTTGTCCGCCAATCTGCAGGCCAATGCTTCCGCCTGTGGTCGTCAGCGGCGCTGGAGCGCTCCATCCAGTCGCAGTGCGGCACGTAGCCATGCCACGACCGTGCGCTCCGCCGATCACAAAGCCGCCTTTAAGCAATGAAGGCACCACGGCAACACACTTCGCCGAGCCAATAATTTCAATCGGAATCCCGCTATCAGGAGTGGACATGATTTCATCCAGAACAGTGGTGGCCGAAGCCAGGCGGCTCGAAGCGGCTTCCGCAGCAAAAGCTGCGCCGGAAAGCGTAAGTGCAAACAGCACAACACGAAGCAGTGTTTTCATAAGTTCCTCAAATTGATTTTAGCTGGTGAGCGCCGATAAGAAAAATGCGCGGCAGGGAAAATAAATAAAGGGTTGGATACGGTGACCCTCGTAACCGTGTCCAACCCCGTCTCCCAGGTTCTGTGGTAGGTGAGAAGAGTATCCATCGCAACCGTTTTAGCGGCAAGTAACCGGGGTTCTTTCGCTGGCTACAATTAGGACATGTACTTTGGGGGACATCTCATTCATCAACAGCAAATCGCGTTTCATCCCAAAAGTAAAAGGCCCGGCAGGGTTGCTGCGAGGCCTTTTTGATTTCTGCAGATCAGTTATTTCGACGAAGTAACCAGCGAGTGCGTAATCGCATGTACGGAAAGCGCGATGCGGTTTTGTACTCCAACCTTGCGCATGAGTTTGGCCACGTGGGCTTTCACGGTGCGTTCTTCAATTCCAAGAACTGAACCGATCTCTTTATTGGAGCGGCCCACCACCAGAAGCTCAAGCACTTCTTTTTCACGATCGGTAAAGGTGACTCGGCCTGCGGGAAAGATGCGTCCCGGAGACGAGGTTACTCGTTCAATAAAAATAGAGAGTACGCGACGCGGCGCCCACACTGAACCCGCATGCACGATCCTCATGGCCTGAATAAACTCCGCTGGCGACGCGGCTTCATCCACATAGCCTTTTGCGCCTGCGGCCAGGGCTTTCAAAATGGTTTCGTCATCGGCGCCGCTGCCGGTAACGATGATGCGCAAATCAGGACGTGCTGCTTTCAGTCCGGCCATGACGTCAAACAGGTTCTGTCCCGCACGCGTACCCAGTAGAACAAGATCAATGTCCTTGCGCGGCCCCAGTTCTGCAAGGCTGCAAGAGACCAGTTCAAGGTCCGTTTCTGTATCGAACAGCGATTTCAATCCAATGAACCGGAGCGGATCGCTCTCTACCACAGCTATGCGAATCGTTCTTTTCGATGCGCCTGCTTTCATCAATACTCCTTGTTGAGACCGTGGCGTGATGTGTGCATTGTAAGCAAAAAATGAAGCGCCCGATCTGAAAGTATCATGAACCTCAGCCCAAGCCCATTCATTAGCAGGGTACATGTACTGTTGCCAGAGCGCAAGGTACGGTCGCCAAGGTGGGGTTACTTGCTGGCTTCCAAGCGCGCAGCGTCGCCTAAAACAAAACTATCTGCGTGGCCCAGAGCAAAGCCGCGCTGGTAACCATCACAGTAACTCTTCTCCGCCGGCAGGTCAGGCTGCTTAGCCGGACGAAAATTCGCACAGCTCACAACATGAAAATCGATTTGAGCGGCATTGGGATTGGCAGGGTAGCCGCGTTCAAATCCGTCGTTGTAGCCGAAGAAAAATCCCTGATCAAAGTAAACGAACTTTGTGTCAGCGGCTGATTGCGCTTCTTCCAGCGAAATAGCCAATGCACGGAGAGAATCTATGGCGCGAAAAGCGTGTCCGGAATAGCCATCGCGATAGCCAACTTTTAAACCGGCTTGAAAGCCTTTTTCAAAAACACCGCGTGGCCCGAATTGCGACGAATATCCCAGCTTGAGTCCGTGAATATCTTTCAGCTTGCACCGCCGCACTGTGCCTACGCTGATATCTGTATTGCCAACGTGATAGCCCTCTTCGTAGCCGTGCCGGTATCCGTGGGCAAAAGCGGAGTGTGAAAGCACCACAGCCGATCCAGGCTCGCGCAGGTGCGGGTCTTGCGTTTGGGCATGCGCAGAAACGGCAACCACAGCAACGAGAAAAAATGTGAGGAAAAGGCGCGCCATAATGGCCGGGCAACCTCCAGATTCCTAGACTCAGATGACCCTCCGTAACCCAGGGATGTCATAGGTTTAACTCTGCCCTAAGGTCTATTTACCTACCCTCTAGGTCTTTCTGTGAATGGCTGCAAATGCCATGTAGCTGGATACTTGTCCTACCTTAACCCCAATCATGAAGAGCAAGCTGAACTCTCCGGCTACGGCAGATTAAAACCTGGGGGAAACGGAGCCGAGGGAGGGAAGACGACTCAGACTGATTTGCGATATTCCCCGGGCGGTGAAACAGCCGCCTGGGGTTCTCGTATTCCCCTCCCCCGAGGTCTAGGCGCTCCTGGAAATGACATGCGTAACCTGCTGCGACGCTACATGCCGCTGGTTTGTCTTCTTGCGCTGCCTCTAGCGCTCTGCGCACAGCCTCGCAATCCTTACGACCTTGAGCTACAAGCTCTCCGCACACAATGGGCGGCTGCCAACAAGCTGGAAAAACTGGCCCTGCTGGACCACATAAGCCATTTGCGCGATTACGTTGACAATCGCAGCCTGGTCAATCTGGCGCTGGAAAGCGTCCGGCAATCTGCAGCGGAAAACGACCTGGTTAAGAATGAAGCGGCGGCCTATCTTGACGATCTGCGCGCCTTCAAAATGCCTTTACAGCCCCGGGCACAACACTGGTACGGTGCTGCCGAATCGAGCAAGCGTGTGTTGCTGGAAGCGCAGGAAAACGCCAACACAGAAAAGACTTCTGGTTACGCGACTCTGGCTGAGCTGGAGCATTTATCTGGCAAGCCGGAAGCCGCTGACCACATGCTGCAGGCAGCGCGACTGGAACCAACGGCTGCACATTGGCTGCGCGCCGCTGAGTTTTGTGACGATCCTCTCCGCAAGTTTGCCGCTCTGCGCAGTGGTCTGGCCCTGGAGCCTGCCAATTCTGGCTTGAACGTCGAACTGGCAACTTATTATGTGGGCCGCCAGCAATTGGAAAAAGCCCGCGACATACTGACCACCGCGACCGCCGCAGCGCCGGATGACTTTGTCCTACGTGAGCGCCAAGCCAGCATCTTTTTGAATTTGGGTATTCGCTCAGCAGCTCTGCCGGAATTGCGCCGCCTGGAAAAGCAATGGCCCGCTCCGCTTTGGCTACAAGCGCGGCTGGCGCTGGATTATGAACAAATGGGCCTGCTGGACGATGCCGCTCGGCTTGCCGCTGCCGTGGTCGCAGAGAAAAGTGATGACCGCGAACAGCTTGAGCTGCTGGCCCGCTTCCACGAACGCCGCCACATGAAGTACGACCTGCAAGCTGACTACATTGCGCTGTCGCGTCTGCAACTCAGCCAGCCCGATATATGGTCACGCCTGGCACAGGTGCAGCTGGATTGCGGAGACGCGGAAGGCGCAAAGAAATCTCTACTGCGCATGGTCGCCCTGGACGAAGAAAATATTGACGCGCATCGCCGGCTGGCCCAGGTTTACACAACGCTGCATCTTGATCGCGAAGCCCAGCAGGAACTGGTAAAAGCTTCCAGCGCTACGCGGCCAGACATCCTCAATACCGATGCACAATATCTGGCTGACCCTGCGTCTCTGGCAAAAACTGCTTTCGCCGGCACGCCTGCTCAAACTGACACCGCGTTAGCCGATATCCGCGTACAAGAGCTGCTTTCCAGCGGCCTGGACCGCGTACACATTCAGCAGCTTTATTTTGTCGGCTCGGAAGCGGCGCTCGACGCGCATCGTGTCAGCTCGATTCGCTATTCGCCATCCACGCAGGAACTCCGCGTAATTCATGCGCGCGCATGGAAGCCCAACGGTGCAGTCTTGGACGCACAAGAATTAGGCGACCACGAACTGGCCGACAATCTGGTTTCCATGTATTACGACATGCGCCTGCACCAGCTTCGCTTTGCCGGACTGGAAAAAGGCGACGTGGTCGAACTGGAATATTCGCTCACGCCCAAGCGCCGCACCGCGCCGTATAACGGATATTTTGGCGAACTGGTTCTTTTTGCCGGCCGTGGTCCCGCGGAGTTAAAGCGTTACGTTTTAATCGCACCAGCGGCGCAAAAAGTTTTTGTCCACGCGGAGAAGCTGGCCCAGGCCAATGTTTCCGCGAAAGATGGCTCGCAGATCTTTGTATGGGAAGCACATTCGATTCCTGCGCTGCCGCGTGAGCCGCACAGCCCGGGCATCACTGAGGTTTCTCCTTACGTGCATGTCTCCACCCTCGGCGATTGGAAGCAGCTTGGCTCATGGTATGCGGATCTTGTCCGCCCGCAATTTACGCTCGATCCGTCACTGGAGAATGAGCTGGAGCGCGTCACCAAGGGCCTGCATGGCGACCGCGAAAAGATTGCTGCCATCCAGGAGTTTGTTTTGCGCAACACGCATTACGTGGCGCTGGAATTCGGCGTTTACAGCTACAAGCCGTATCCGGTCACGCAGATTTATGCCCGACGCTTTGGTGACTGCAAAGACAAAGCCAGCCTCATGATCGCCTTGCTGCGGGCTGCAGGAATTGATGCTGAGATCGCGCTGCTGCGCACACGCTCGCTGGGTGATGTGGTGTCAGAGCCGGCTTCCATCGCGCTGTTTAACCACGCCATTGTCTATGTGCCGAAATACGAACTCTGGCTCGATGGCACAGCAGAGTACGCCGGACGCGAGCTTCCACTGGAAGATCAGGGCGCGCTCACGCTGACCGTGAACTTAAGCGGCGCGGCGCAGATACGGCATGTGCCCATGAGCCATGCGGCTGATAACTATACCAAGCACGTGATCCGCGGCGAACTTTCCGCGCGCGGCGTAATTCAATTCAGCGGATCAACCATGACCCGCGGTGAAGACGCCCCCGGCCTGCGCCATGATCTTGCCGTCCGCGAGCAGCAATTGGATATGTTCCGCCGCGAGTTGGCTGAGGTTTTTCCTACAGTACAGGTGAATAGCGTTGCGGTGCATGGCACAGAAGAACTTTCGAGCGACGTAAGCGTCGATTTCCAGGGCGCGCTGAATTCACTGCAGCGCAAGAGCGTGGTTTCACTCAGCTCTTCATGGATGCCCCGCTCTTATGTGGCCGCGCTGGCCGGTGCCAGCACGCGCACACAGGACCTTGTCTTGCCATCGCCGTGGACCACGGAAGAAGAGATACACATTGCGCTGCCTGAGGGGACTGAGGTCATCTCACTGCCGCATGACCAGAACATCAGCAGCAATTTTGGTTCGGTGAAATTGCACTACAAAAAATCTGCCGGCGAAATTATTGTGCAGAGCCGGGTGCAATTTGAGAAAGCGCGGATCAGCGCGCAGGATTATCCGCTATTCCGCCAGTTCTGCGCCCAGACGGAGCGCAGCTTCCGCAGTGAAATCACGCTGAGTCTGCCGCAATGAGAATATTCACGCGCGCTCTGCTTCTGCTGTCGCTCTGCCTGAATGCTTGTGCAGGATTTTCCCAAACAACAACTGGCGCTGCGCCAGCTGGTAAAGCGGCCAGTTCCCTGCTCCAGAACTTTTTATCTGACTTTGATCTAAGCACCGCCAATGAAAATGCTGAGCTGCGGTTGCGCCATGCACCCAATGACGTTACGGCGCTCTTTGTCCGGATGGAAACCGCTGAGTTGCAGGAGCGCCCAGAGATAGTCCTGAACTCGGCATTACGGCTCTGCACCCTGAATGCTGCACCAGAGATTCACGAACTGGCTTCAAACCGCGTATTGCAGCATGCCGCGAATACATTGGCTTTCAACGCAGCACTGCGAAGGGTAAAGGCAGCGGCGGCCATCAACAACGATTGCACTTTCAACTTGCGGCTCGCCCTGGTGGCCGCAGCCACCGATGGCGCGAATCTTGATCTGGATACGGCTACTCATTCATCCGGTCTGCTGACGCACTGGCAGATGGTGGGTCCATTCGGCCGCTACAACAACGTTGACTTTGAACGCCACTGGCAGCCTGAAGAAGACAAGTTCTTGCAGCCGCAATATTCGCTTGAACAAAACGCAGCCCAGCAAAAAAGTTCTACCAAAGCAAATGCGCCAGTCCACTTTGATCCTGCGCACGCGATTGCCCCAGAGCGTTTCTGGTTTCGCGATGGCATGATCGCTTTGCCGGAATATTTTCCGGCGTCCGGTATTTTTTATGCCGCCAGTGAAGTTGAAGTCACCAGCACAGCACGCACACAGATAGACGTGTTGAGCTCTGGCACGTACGAAATCTTCATCGATGGGAAATCCGCGCTGCTGCACGATTCACGCTACGCAACCGGTGCCAGCCGCGATTCCAGTACGGTGCCATTGAAAGTCGGACACCATCACATTCTGGTCAAATTCACGGCAGACGCTGCGCCGCTCAGCGTTGCAATCCATCCTCAGTTTCAGCGCGTCGCGCAGCCGCGCAATTCCCTGCCACAGCCTTTAGAGGAGTACGCGCAGCAGATGATCGCTTATTTTCATGGCGATTTCACCGCAATGGCCCGCCTGCTTGCCGCGAACGGCGGTCATGATGCGGGATACATTCAATATTTGCGCGCGCTACTTTATTCCGCGGCAGAAGACCACTCGCCCCGGTCCGACGCAGCATGGAAGGCCGTTGCCACCGCACAGCCATCTGCTTTGCTGGCGCGGTTGAGAGTGGCAGAAAATGCAGTGGAGCGCGGCCAGAATGATGCTGCGCATCCGGAGGTGATGAGTATTCTGGCGGAGCGTCCGCAATCTGAGATGGCGCTACAGCTGGCTTTCAGCCTTTCACGCGGCAACCAGGTTGATGCGCCGGTGCTGCTAAGCCGTTTGCTGGAGCTGCATGCTTCCTGTGCGCGTCTGGCGGAAGCCGTGAAGTTCTACAATTCCACGGCAGAGCAGGATAAAGCCCGCCGCATTGAGCAGCAACTGAGTTCATGCGCGCCGGAGTCTTTGCAATATGCGCGCGTCTTGTCTGAGTCAGGCCGGCATAGCGCGGCCGCTGCGTATTTGCAGCAAGTGGTTACAAAGAACCCATTCCATCGCGCGGCGCGGCGGTTTCTGGTAGAGCAACTGGCACTGGACAATCAACTCAGCGCCGCGAAGTTACAAGCGCGGCAGCTAAGTGACATGGCAGTAAACGCCCCAAATTATCTCCGGCTAGCCAATGATCCCAGCGCGGAACAGGACAGCAAGAGCCAGCGAGCCAGCGGGTTCACGCAGGGTGAAGAGTTTTACGTTCCTTACCGGCGCGATGGCGTCGACTTAGTGCGCCAGGCAGCGCAGAGAAGTTTCTCCGGCGGACCGGCGGTGGTCTTGCTGTCAGACAAAGTAATCTTTATTCAGCGCGACGGTCGTCGCGACATTCAGAGTGACGGCCCAGTCTCAGTTTATGTGCATCGCATAACACGTCCGCTCAATAAAGAAGGCATCAGCCATTACGGTGAGGTCTCACTGCCGCGCGGCGCTGATCTGCTGGAGCTGCGCACGATCAAGGCTTCTGGAGAGATCATTGAGCCGGAGCTGGCGCAGCAGAAACCGACGATATCGATGCCTGCGTTGGAGCCGGGTGACGCAATCGAAGAAGAGTACGTGATGCACTTCGCGGAGCCGAGCCAGATTCCCGAAAGCGCGGGCGCACATACGTTTGGTTCCTTTGCCGCTCCCATTCTTTATTCAAGGCTGGTGCTGC
Organism: Candidatus Angelobacter sp.; assembly: GCA_035552035.1. Classification (GTDB taxonomy): domain Bacteria; phylum Acidobacteriota; class Terriglobia; order Terriglobales; family Acidobacteriaceae; genus Angelobacter. The sequence goes on along the minus strand of DASZMF010000026.1, from coordinate 5,451 downwards.
TCAGCCCGGCCGATGCGAGAATTCGTGTCCGTGAACAAGCTGGTTTGCCGCAGCCGCTGGTGGGCGAGAACAATGGCATGGTGGTCCGCATATGGGAGCGCAACAACATTGCCCAGACCATTGCGGAATCGTATCTGCCATCCGTTAATTTGCTACCCACCGTGACCGTTACCGCGGCAGAGAAATCACGCGACCAACTTCGCGACGAATTGATTGAAGCAACGCGCACCGGTCTCCACGTAGATGAAGCGGCAGCCGAACTCCATTTGCCCTCTGGCATGACCGAAGCTGAGAAAGCAAAGCGGCTCTACCGTTTTGTGACCACCAAGATTGATTCCACGGGGCCGGATTGGTCCAACAGCCCGGCTGAGGATACCCTCGCCACAGGGCAAGGCAGCCGCACCATGGTGTTGCTGGCGCTGGCGCGGCCTGCAGGGCTCAAAGCGGGCCTGGTGCTGGCCCACAGGGTAGATCAGCGCTGCGGCAAAGAACATGACATCTCTTGCTATACGGAGCCGCTGGTGCGTTTCTGGCCAGCCAATGGCGAGCCTGCAGATGTTGACGCTGAATCTGACGATCTTCCCTTCGGCGCAATCCCGCCATCGCTAGAGTCGCGCGATGCTCTCCTGGTTTCTCTACCGGCGGAGGAAGACAAGAAGCTGGAAATTGTAAGCTTGCCGGCCCGGCTGGCCAATGAGAAGAATGAGAAGAGCGTGGCTGAAGGCGATCTCTCATTTCACGATGGCGATTTAGTGGCAGATATTCAGGTGCAGCTTGGCTCCGTGCGGGCGCAGGAAGTTCGCAGCATGCTGCGTAACGCCGGTGAACGCGAACGCCAGGCATTCTTTGAGCAACTGGCCATGCGCATCTTCCCCGGCGCAACGGCCGTTACCGGCTCGGCAGCGCATGAGAATGATCCCGAGCAGCCGCTCAAGCTTTCACTCCATTGCACAGCGCCACAATTTATCAATCGGCAAAGCGGCGCGGTAGAGATCGATCAGCTTGCGCCTGCTCTCGGTCTGGCTGCGCTCTATGCCAAAACGCCAGAGCGCAAGTTCCCGCTTTATATTGAATCGCTGTTCTTTGAAAGCACGGTATTCCATTTGCATCTGCCGGTGGGGATGGATGTCCGGGCCTTGCCTGCTGACTTTGCCGGTAAAGGCGAGTTCGGAGAGTATGCGCTGCGCTTTGTCCGGCTGCCGCATCAGGTGGATATTCATCGCGACTTCAGAATTCCGGTGCAGGTGGTATCGCCAGAAAAGTACTCTGCATTTGTAAACTTCACCGGCCAGATCGATGAAGCAGAGCGCCAGCGCATTTCGCTTGAAATGACGAAAGATGCGGCGCGCTAAAAATAATAAAGGCCGGAATGCTCCGGCCCTTAAGCTTAAGATTTAATCCCGCATGAACATCGCAGCCAATGCTGCTGAGTCACATTCAACTAATAGCGGGTTCCGCCGGCCACGGGCATATTGCGATAGCCGCTCTTTTCTTCCCCAAGCCGCTCCAGGAAAGATGACGCCATATCGACGAACTTGCTGCCTTTGTCAATGTACTCAGGCATGCGATGCCATATCTCTTCAAATTTTTCCGGATGCTCGGCGGCAAATGTAGCCACGCCGATCCCGGCCACGGCCAGACCGGCCGGTCTTTTTCCCGTAAGGAACAGGATTGCCCCTGCCGCAAAGGATCCGTACATCAGCGTTTTTTTCCAATCCATTCCACCCTCCTGAATTGTGTGCCGCGCCTGAAACTCTAACTTATTTTCATCGCTCATGGAAGCCCGTGAAATCTTCTCCTGCGCCCCGGATTGATTAGAGCCTCCACAGCGACTTGCTGTTGCCCGTTGCCTTTTCTCCACGGCAAGCAATCAATCACAAACGTATGCTCGCGCTGATGGAATCCATGCCGCCATCAAGGAAACGCTAAATGCTGAAATCAATATATGCGCGTGACAAACTCGAGAGCTTCGCCGCTCTTTATATTCGGGATATTTGGGAATCAATATTTGGGAGTCCGCACATAGGAGTGATTCAGAGGAACGAAAAGGAGTGCATAACAGTTTGGGAAGAATTCCAGCGGGCAAAATAAAAGTGGGCGCCGGTATAGGGGCGACGCCCACGTGGGGGTACTGCGTATTTAGTTACTAGCATAGACGCAAATAGAAGAAAAAAGTTTCGTGGTTCGTGCAAATTAACATAAATAAACACTACAGAAGTTAATAGCCGGGAGGATTTTTACATTATTAAAAAAACCCCTCGTTTTACGAGGGGTTGGAGAGTAAAGGAGAGAGAGGAGATACAAACCACGAACCTACAACCGATGGATCTACTGCATGCGTGAAATCAGTTCCCGCATCTGCAAACGAGCCTGGTGCAAACCGGATTGCGATTCCTGGACAGTCATGCCCAGAAGACGGGAAATCTTTTCATGTCCGTAGCTTTCTACGTCATGAAGAAGGAAAATCAATTTTTCCGTGGCCGGCAGTTCCACGATTGCGCGCTCAAGGTGTACGCGCTTTACATTGCCGTAAACGCTCTTGGTTTCCGCAGACACAGTATTGTTCAGTGTGAGCGTACCAATGGTTATCATTTCGCGAATTTCAGCCAGGAACGCCAGATCAATCTGTTCCGTGCGGGGCGAATCCGATGTGGCGAAGGCGCGCAGGAATACATTGCAAGAGAGTTGTTCAGCGGCCAGTTCATTGTCTGTCATCCAGAAAGCCAGAGAATAAATTCTGTGGCAGTGCTCACTGTAGATCTCATCGTAGTTGGTTGTGCGGCTTTCAACTGCAGGAATGAGAAGTGCCAGATTGCTGATTACACTTAAGCTGCTAGACATTTGAACCTACCTCTTTTCGCCCGTCGGGGGAATCTCTTTTTAAAATCGATCGCTCAATCTTCACTCTCTACTACAGCAATCCTGATGCCCAAAGAACGCTCCGGCCTATGAAGTTTTGCAAACTAAATTAAGCTGTTTATTATGAATGGCTTGGGAGATGCCCAAGCGAGTTCTGGCCGAAATCCACAGCCTTTTGGATTAAGGTCTTCTGTAGGCTACAGGTTGACTGTGAGTACTTTGGTACCACTTGTTGTTACGTAAAGGCCTTAAGGCGGCTACAAGGAAAGTAATTTTTACCGAAGGAGTGGGTTCAGGTGAGGCGGATTACCGCATTAATTGAATTACCGACCCGTTAAATTTACCGCACCATGAGGACTTCGCGGATATTGTCGCGCCCCAGGAAAAACTTGCGCGAGGCAAAATCCTGAAACAGGTTCTCAATATCGCGATTATTGAAGATCCGCTGGACACGAAAGCCCTGAAGCGGCTCCAGCTCCAAAGTATCTTTTTTCACAATATGATGGCGGCAATACAGTGATTCCAGCCCAGCATCCTTGGTATGGAAGAACGCCAGCATGTAGCCCTTGGGCTTCAGGATGGTCTGCAGGCGCTCAATCAGCGGCCTTACCAGCGCTTCTGGGAGGTAATCGGCCACGTCCCAGAACAAAACCGCGTCAAAATGCGCGGCGGGATAATTCAGGTTTTCCGCGAAAAACCTTGTCGCATCGAGCTGTTGCGAGCCATCTGCCTGCTTTACAAAATACGCGGTGTCCAGGGATTCATGCAGAATATCTTCGTTAGAGATACGGGTGCCAAGTTCAGTTAGCAGGCGGATATTTACAGGTGAGGTGGGGCCAAGATCGAGAACGCGCATCTTCTGCTCTTCACTGCTGCCACTCAGGCTGCTCATGAAGTCGGCCAGGCCGATGCAGTGGCGGCTGGTCCGCGAAGCAGACTTGGTGCCCTCTTCCCGCTGGGGTTGAGAACTGTCTGCTCCACGGAACCATCGCCTTAAATTGTTGCCGGAGGAGCTCACGCTCCATTAACTGTACCTTATTTATCGCCCTAAAAGGAACCCTGAGATTCAGAGCTGGCGCTGTAGCTGGCCACCGCGTTGGTTGAGCCGGAATTTCCGCCAACATTCACGCCCGCGTTGGCAACTGATACCTGCGGCTTGCGGAATTCGGCTTTCTCTTCCTTCTCCTTGATATCGATGGCGCCCTTAAAGAATGCTCCATCTTCAATCACAATGCGCTGCGTGCTCACGTCTCCCACCAGGGTGCAGGACTTACGCAGTTCCACGCGTCCGGTGGCGGCGACGCTGCCTTCCACTTTGCCGTGAACTACAAGATCACGGGCAACAATGCCGGCTTTGATTCGGCCGTTGGGTCCGATAATCAAGCTGTGGTCCCGCAGATCGATCGTGCCTTCAATCTCGCCATCCAGGTAAAGATCTTCGCTGCCGGTGAGTTCGCCTTTAATATGGACTGATTTTCCGATATGCCCAACATCGGCGCGGTACGGATCGCCGGGCTTCGGTGTTTCTCTGTGCGGTGCTGGTGCTGGGGAATTCGGTGAAGCGACAGCAGCAGGCTGGGGTGCGGGCTGCGCAGACTGGGTCGTATTCATGCTCATAGGTTTATTGTCCTCAGGACGTGCTTTCCACATTTCTGCACCTTTTCTATATTCTTTGTTGCTTGACTGCAGCGGTTGCTTGACTGCAGCAACTCGAAAAAAATTACAGCTGAGAACGCCTGTCGCAGATCGTTCAGGAGTTTCGGGCCTAAGTCTACTGCTCAATCTGCAAATTCAATAGTTACTGTAGGTGTACGACGAAAAGGCAATCGCATGCTCACACGCGGCATTTCGCTGCCTAGTTTTCCTTATTTATACAAGAGTAAACATTAACCATTTTGTTACTCCTGTTAGCAGACAATCAATAGGCTTATTTTTCATTGGTTTACAGCCGAAATAAAAATCCACAGGCCTTGAGCAGTTTGGTTACATGTTTGCAATTAAGTAAAGCGTCGACCAGACGGAATGTCGCGGCAGACAGGCGGAACCGAAACCAGGGGAACAGCGGTTTTGATCTGTAAGTCGTGGCTAAGAGCTAATGGGACTGCCTTTCCGAGGAGGTCGATTTTAAAGAGGTGGCTGAAACCAGCCGCCTCTTTTCTTTTTTACAGTGTGTTTCCGTGTTCCCAACTCTTCCGCGCTTTTCATCGCAATCAGCGCCTGAACTTTCCTTCCCATGTAAAATGCAACTAGCTGCTGGATTTCCAGCGTCTAAATAAGCAGCTACCCGCTGATCTTATGAGTTATCTCAGCCCAATGTGGCGCGCGGCAATCTATTTATGCACAGCAAGCCTGACGCTCGCTCTGGCGCAGAGTCCCACGAAGCCGGCTGCGGCAAAGTCTGCCACGGAAACTCTGCCTCCGCTTCCAACTGACGCCACGCAATACGCGCGCGAAGCATTCCAACACCAGTTAGACGCCGACCATACAGACCACACGCACTGGCGTTACCGCATTCATCGCGAAGATGACAAAGGCAGCCAGGACCGTGACGTTATAGAAACAAAAGATGGCGAGCTGGCCCGCACTCTCTTC
>DASZMF010000025.1:0-3058 GCA_035552035.1 Candidatus Angelobacter sp. | reverse complement strand
TTCGTAGAGGAAATTCTGCTTGTGGTGATGGGCCATCCACTGGGCCAGGATCGCGCCGCCGCGGCTTACGATTCCGGTAATGCGTTTGGAGATCAGCGGCAGATACTGCACCAGCACGCCGGCATGGATCGTCATGTAATCCACGCCTTGCTGCGCCTGCTCTTCAATCACTTCCAGCATGAGCGCGGCGTTGAGATCTTCAATGCGCTTCACGCGCGAGACGGCTTCGTAGATCGGCACAGTGCCAATGGGCACCGGAGAATGCCGCAGAATGGCTTCGCGAATCTGGTGAATGTCGCCGCCGGTGGAAAGGTCCATGACCGTGTCGGCGCCAAAATGGACCGCCGTGTGCAGCTTTTTTAACTCTTCGTCAACATTAGAAGTGATGGCGGAATTCCCGATATTGGCGTTGATTTTGCACAGTGTTTCCACGCCAATCGCCATGGGCTCAACCTCAGGATGGTTGATATTGGCCGGGATAATCATGCGTCCGGCGGCAATTTCATCGCGCACCAGCTCAGGGCGGATCTTCTCCTTGTCCGCGACGTACAGCATCTCCTCTGTAATCAAGCCTTTGCGGGCAAAGTGCATCTGGGAGACGTTGCTGTCTCCAGTGCGGGCAGCGTGCTCACGGCGGCGTGTGATCCACTCTTCGCGGGTGTTTGTGTGCGTTTTGGCGTCGGTTTGCGTGGTGCTGTGGGTTGTGCTCATCGGGTCCACCTTATGATCAGGAACCCTTTATTATACCCGCCCCGGAAAGCCGCGCATTACCTGCGTAATCAGGGAACATTAAGACTCTTGACCCGCGCTGCAAGCGGGGATACCCTTTGATAAGCCATGTCAGAAGATTCAAACAGCAAACCGATTCGGGTTGAGGTCACTATAGTTGACCGCTACCGTTTCTTTAAATTCGGGTCCGCGATTACTGTCATCGTGCTGGTTCTGGCTTACCTGGCCTATATTGGCGCACAGGAAAGCAAGAGCTATTACGTTACGATCAAGGAACTGCACGCGATGGGAGACGTTGCCTATACCCGTAACCTGCGGGTCGCCGGAAGCGTACAGCCAGGCTCCATCAAAATGGATGGCCCACACGCAGATTTCATGCTGGTGGAAGACAATGAAGAACTGAAGTTGCACGAAACGCTGCGCGTGGTTTACAAGGGCAGCGAGCCGCCGCCGGACACATTCAAAGACAATGCGATGGCACTGGCGATTGGCGGCTATAAGAAAGACGGCGTTTTTTACGCCAATGAGTTGCAGGCCAAGTGCGCTTCAAAATATGCTCCGCAGCAACCCGGCGCAGCGCCGGCGAAACCTGCCCAGCCACAAGCCACAGGATATTGAGGTCCGCCGCTGACGAACTCTGGCGCCTCTCCTGTCCGGACAGAAAACGTCTCCAAGATTTATGGCCGCACGGCTGCCGTAAGAAGAATTTCGCTGGAGCTTCAGCCCGGACGATTCTACGTATTGCGCGGCGAGAACGGCGCGGGCAAATCCACGCTGCTACGCATGATCGCCGGCCTGAATGAGCCGACGGAAGGCAGCATTCTCATCTACGGAATTCCCAACAGAAAAGCGCTCAACCACATGGGATACATGGCCCACGCGCCGTTGCTCTATGACGAACTTTCCGGCATGGAGAACCTGCGCTTCTTCGCCGAGCTTTATGGCATAAGCTCTGACGAGCCTTTGGCCAAAGCCATGGAGCGCGTGGGGCTTGATCCGAAACTGGAGCGGCGCGTGGGACAATATTCGCAGGGCATGCGGCAGCGTTTGTCACTGGCGCGCGCTATCTTTCATGAGCCAAAGCTGTTGCTGCTGGATGAACCGTTTTCCAACGTCGATCCTGATTCAGCTTTGCAGATTGCCCAGTTGCTGGCGGCCATGCGCTCTGACGGCGCTACCATTTTGCTGGTCACACACCAGATAGGTTTGCTGGCCAAGCTGGCTGATGAATACATTTTGCTCTCGCACGGACAGCTGGTTTCACGCGGGGCCATGGCTGAGGTGCAAAATGTCTGATGCTCAATTGACTGAGGTGCAGTCGTGACGATTGACGCCGAAGCCAAAGCCATGAAGACCGCTGCGGCGAAGCCATCGAACGCGAACACGTCATTCACCAAGCTGGCGTGGATCAACGTGGCCAAAGATCTGCGGCTGGAGTGGCGATCCCGCGATGTGTTTAACTCCATGATGTTTTTTGCTCTGGTCGTGGTAGTGGTATTCAGTTTTGCCTTTGAGCGCGATGATTCCAAGCCGGTCATGGGCGGGCTGATCTGGATTGCCTTTCTTTTTTCCACCACCATGGCGCTGAACCAGTCGTGGGCGCGCGAGCTGCGCAACGGCGTGCTGGACGCGTATCGCGTGTCGCCCGCGCCGGCCGAGGCGCTCTTTCTGGGCAAGTGCATCGGTAACTTTATCCTCATCACTTTGCTGGAATGCCTGATGGCCCCGCTATTTGTCATCTTTTACAATGTAAGTTCGGTTGGGCCGCTCTGGCAGCTGGTGCTGATTGCCATGCTGGGCACGTGGGCGCTGGTGGTGAACGGAACGTTTTTTGCCGCCATGTCCATACGGACGCGCAACCGCGAGCTCATGCTGCCATTACTTTTACTGCCCATCTCCATTCCGGCAGTTCTCAGCATGGTCACCGCCACGGCGCAGGTGCTGAGCGGTGAAGGCGCCCCCAATGTACAGTTAAAATTTCTGGCAGGCTTTTGCGTGATCTTTACCATCGCGTGCTTCCTGCTGTTTGAGACGGTGTTAAACGCAGAATGAAAACTAAATTATTTTTCGCCTACGCTGCTTTTTGCTGCCTGTTCCTGGCTTACGGAACGTATCAGGCCCTGGTGGTTGCGCCCACGGAAGAAACCATGGGCGACGTGCAGCGGATTTTTTATGTCCACGTGCCTGCGGCCACTGTGGGCTTCACGCTTTTCTTCGTCAATTTTCTGGCGTCACTTCTTTATCTATGGAAGCGCAGCCCCAAGGCCGACGCATTGGCTGCGGCCTCGGCTGAAGTGGGCGTGGTTTTCTGCTCCGTCGTTTTGATTAC
>DASZMF010000024.1:0-3398 GCA_035552035.1 Candidatus Angelobacter sp. | reverse complement strand
ATCAGGTGGACCGGAATCGCGTCGCCGGAGAAAGCGTCCACGGCAATCACGTCATATTGCTCCGGCTGCTCGGCTTCCATGGACAAGCGCGCGTCACCGTGGGCGATTTCAATTTTGGCCTTTGATTCCCGCAGGTATGTAAACACATTGTGCGCGATGACTTCCACGCTGGGATTGATCTCATAAAAACGAAACACGTCGCCCGGTCGTCCGTAGGCCGCCAACGTTCCTGCGCCCAGGCCAATCGCACCCACACGCCTTGGCCTGTTCGCGCAACACCAGTCCAGTGCCAGGCCGATTCCGGAATTGTGTGTGTAGTATGTGGTTGGGTCCGTGCGAAATTCATCGCTGGCAAAGAACTGCGTGCCGTGCTGAATGTTCCCATGAATCAGCGTGCGGTACATGCCTGCTTGTTCGTCATGCTCTTCCGTAACCCGCAGCGTGCCGTAAAAGTTGCGCACCTGCACAATCGCATTGTCGCCATAGACGCGCGCCTGCATCACCACCACGGCCACCAGCGCCAGGCTCGCAGCAGGCCAGAACAGACGCCAGCCAAGATTGTCTTTCCACATCAGGAGAGCGGCGAGAGCAGCGGTGTAAACCAGGCTCCACGCCAGCTCATAACTGCCGCGAAAAATAATGGGAGCCAGCACGCCCACAAACATGGACCCCAGCGCGCCGCCTGCGGCAATGAACAAATAATATTGCGTGGCGTAACGCGGTCCCGGACGGCGGCGATACAACTCTCCGTGGCAAAACAGGCAGGCAATAAACAAAGTAATGCAGAAGAGCGGCACGGCAATCTTGATGGCCACCGCTTCGTCAGGATTGGCAATCAGATATCCAACGCTGCCCAGGGCCACCGGCAGCAAACGCACCACCAGCCAGCGAAAATATAATTTTCCACCATTAAAGGCGATCACAAACGTGAACAAATAAATCGTGAGCGGAATAATCCACAACAGCGGGATCGCCGCGATGTTCTGGCTCAGATGGCTGGTTACCGCCGAGAGCAGCAAAGCTCCGCAAGCAGCCGTCAGCAGCCAGACAAATTTTTCATTGGATGTCGGCGGCAATTCTGGGTTGTTTGTCTTCGCCGCTTGTGGCTCAACAGATATTATTTCAATCGTTGTTTCAGTATTCAGTGTTTCAGCATTCAGTGTTTCAGTATTCAGTGTTTCAGCATTCAGTGTTTCTGCATTCAGCGTTTCGGCATTCAGCGTTTCGGCATTCGGTTCAGCCGCTGGCGAAGCGGCAGCAACCGTATTCCGCGCGCTCAGACTAATCGCGCCGCACACCAGCACAAAGACCAGAAAGCCAATCGACCATGCCGCCGTCTGCGCGTGCAGACTGAAATAAGGTTCCACCAGCGTGGGATAAGCCACCAGCGCCAGCAGCGATCCAAAATTGGAAAGCGCAAACAGCCGATACGGCGGCGCGGCAACGGCTCCGTCACTGGCACTTCCACGTGCATACCATGCCTGCAGCAGCGGATTCGTAGCCGAGAGGGCAAGAAACGGCAGCCCAATCAATACCGTCAAAAGCCATAGCACGCTAACTGCTGGATGCAAGGTGGAAGCATGCAACGTTGGATTGAGATTGCGCACCACCTGCGCCAGGCTTGCGACAAGGAGAACACTATAGACCACTGCCTGTATGCGTGGATGCAGGCGCGTAGCGATGCCATGCGCGCACAGATAGCCCGCCAGCAGCACAGTCTGGAAAAAAACCAGGCAGGTCATCCAGACCGAAGCAGAGCCGCCCAGCAGAGGCAGAAGACGCTTACCCGCCATGGGCTCAACTAAAAAAAGAAGACTGCTGCTAAGAAAAATGGCGATGGCATAAAGAACGGCACGTGGACGCATGAGCGAACTAAGATATCACGAGCGCAATCAAATACCCGCCGTTCAACGACATTGATTCAAAGCAAACCTTGAAACGCAGAGGAACAGAGGAAACAGAGGTATTGCGAGCAGGGACACATCTGAAATTTGTAACTCCTCTGCTTACTCCTTTCCTCTGCGTTTCAAAAGGTTTTACTCGCCTTTTCCAAGCTTCCTGCACAAATCGCCCAACTGTTCCTGCTCGTCAGCCTTGAGCCGGCTCATCACTTCTGTAATCCGGCGGGCGTGTTCAGGAAAGATTTTAGCAATCAGCTTCTCCCCTGCCGGCGTGATGTAGGCCAGAACAAAGCGCTTGTCCTTGCCCTGTTGCTGTCGCTTTACCAGCCCGCGTTTTTGCAGGTTGGCGATCACCAGCGTCAGGTTGCCGCTGCTGGTAAGAATGCGCCGCGCCAGGTCGCCCAGGCATTGCGGTCCCACGTGGAATAAAGCTTCCAGCACGGCGAACTGGCTGAGCGTGAGCCCTTCTTCTTCCAGTCCGATACGCGCATAGGCGAACGCCGTACCGGCAGCGCGCTCCAACTTTACGTACGCATTCAGCGCGCGCTCTTGTGCCGGCGTTCCTTTGAATTTTTTGGGCATGGTGAATAAGTCTTGCCGGGCGAACTAGAAAATTTACCGCAAAGGCCGCTACGGACGCAAAGGGCGCATGAGCGCTCAAGAAAGCAGATTCTCTCCGTTTTCCTTTGCGTCCTCTGCGCCCTTCGCGGTGAAACCGCTCTTACTGAATATCGAACTGTTCCGGATGCAACAACGGATCGGACTTGACCAGCACCGTGTGCTTCACAAGTTCTTCCATCTCCTGCAGCCAGCGCCCATTGTTGCCCTTGAGCGCCTTGCCCACTTCCGGATGCACGCGCACCATCACATCGTGATCAAAGTGCCGCGCCATCTTGCGCAACTCCACGTAAATCTCGTTGCATACCGTGGTCACGGACTTGATCATGCCCGTAGCCTGGCAGACGGTGCAGGGCTGCCCCAGCGTGCGCTCCAGTGACTGCTTCACGCGCTTGCGTGTGATCGCCACCAGTCCAAAGTCATTGAACTGCAGAACCTTCGATGGCGCGCGGTCTGCCTTGAGCGCTTCTTCCAGTGCCTGCATAACTTTGGCCCGATTGCGGCGTTCGTCCATGTCAATGAAGTCAATCACGATAATGCCGCCCAGGTCGCGCAGCCGAATCTGCCGCACGATTTCCTTGATGGCATCAATGTTTGTCTTCACGATCGTGTCTTCCAGACGCGCCGTCTTGCCCACGTATTTGCCGGTATTAATGTCGATCGCCACCAGCGCTTCCGTCTGGTTGATGACGATGTAACCACCACTGCGCAGCCAGACTTTTGATTTCAGCGCCTTGTTGATTTCGTCTGTGATGTTGAACTGCTCAAATAGCGGCGTGTCTTTGCTGTACAACTTCACCCGACGCACCAGCGAAGGCTGGAAGCGGCTCACGAAGCGGAGAATGCGTTCGTATTCCTGTTCAGTGTCAGCCCAGATCG
>DASZMF010000023.1:0-2157 GCA_035552035.1 Candidatus Angelobacter sp. | reverse complement strand
GCAATTCGTAAACTCTTACCAAATCTTTCTGTCTTTTTTCCGCGCAACAACGCGACTGCAGCCAGAAAGAGCGGGTTAATCAATCCGCTGCAAAGGACCGCAAAATACGCTCCTGGCTTTGCGGCCAGTTCCTGTGCGCTGTCTTTGTCCCACGGAGAAAGGAGTGCGCTCACCGCACAGAGATAGCCAGGAAGATCTATTTCAGGAAACCTTGCCATACGTACCGCTGGCAGCAGAAATGAAACGATAAAAGCGCCTAAAGCAATGAGGAAGACTATCTGTTTTCTTGTCATGTTCATGTCCTGAACTTCGTTATCGCCAGTCCGCAGTTTGACCCACGGTTGATGGCTTCGCTAGACTCAAAGATTAGATCATAGCCAAAAATGGCCGTGTTTCGTAATCCTTATGTCCCAAGCAAACATTCAAGTCACGCTTCCTGATGGAAGCACCAAAGAAGTTCCCAAAGGCACCACGCCGCTGGATATAGCCCGCTCCATCAGCCCCCGGCTGGCCGATGCAGCACTCATATCCAAAATTAAGACGACCAAGCCCGCCGGCGCTCAGCCCACAGCTTCGCCGGACGACAAAGCTCCGGCCAGCATGCACGCTCATCAGTTAAAAGATGGCTGGCAGTTTGCCGATCTCACCAAGCCTCTGGAAGAAGACGTACAGCTGCGCCTGCTGACTGACCGCGATGCCGAAGCGCTGGAAGTTTACCGGCATTCCTCCGCGCATCTGCTGGCGACTGCGGTGCTTGAGCTCTTCCCGGAAACCAAGCTGGGCCACGGCCCGGCCACCGAGAACGGCTTCTTTTACGACTTCTACCGCCCCACGGCGTTCACTCCAGAAGACCTGGAGAAGATAGAAAAGAAGATGGCCGAAGTGGCCGCACGCGACGAAAAGTTTGAGCGCGAGTTTGTCCCCCGCGAAGAAGGGCTGGCGCGCTTCCGCTCTGAAGGCGACTTCATGAAGGTCCACTTCATTGAGCAGTTCACCAAGCCGGGTGAGCCAATCTCCACGTATCGCAACGGCAAATTCGTTGACTTCTGCCGTGGGCCGCACATCCCTTCCACGAACAAGATCAAGGCCTTCAAGCTCACCAACATCGCCGGCGCATACTGGCTGGGCGACGAAAAAAACCCGCAGCTCCAGCGCATCTACGGCACCTCCTTCTTCAACAAAAAAGATCTTGAGCAGCATCTGCATGCCATTGAAGAAGCCAAAAAGCGCGACCATCGCGTGCTGGGCAAGCAGCTTGATCTCTTCAGCATTCAGGAGCTCGCCGGCCCGGGACTGATCTTCTGGCATCCCAAGGGCGGCCTCATCCGCAAAGAGATGGAAGACTGGATGCGCGATGAATATCTGCGCCGCGGCTACTCACTCGTCTATACGCCGCACGCCTTTCGCGTGAATCTGTGGAAGACCAGCGGCCATGAAGGCTACTACGCGCAGAACATGTTTACGCCCATGGAGCTTGACGACGCGGAATATCGCATGAAGCCCATGAACTGCCCCGGCCACATTCTCATTTACGCCGACTCCATGAAGTCATACCGCGATCTGCCGGTGCGCTTGGGCGAACTGGGCACGGTGTATCGCTACGAACGTTCCGGCGTGATGCACGGCCTGCTGCGCGTCCGCGGCTTCACCCAGGACGACGCCCACATCTTCTGCACTCCCGAACAGATTGAAAGCGAAGTGGAAGGCTGCATTGAGTTTGCGCTGGCCGTGCTCAAAACTTTTGGCTTCAACGAGTATCAGGTGGAGCTCAGCACCTGGGACCCGAATGACAAAAAGAGTTTCGTTGGCAGTGAAGAGAATTGGACCCTGGCCAATAACTCGCTGGAAAAAGTCTTGCAGAAACTCAAGATTCCCTACAAGACGATCCCCGGTGAAGCCGCGTTTTATGGCCCAAAAATCGACGTAAAGCTGGTGGACGCCATCGGCCGCCTCTGGCAGCTCTCCACCGTCCAATTTGATTTCAATCTGCCTGAGCGCTTCAAGCTGGAATACGTGGCCGAAGACGGAACCCGCAAACAGCCAGTCATGGTGCATCGCGCGCTGTTCGGATCAGTGGAACGTTTCTTCGGCGTGCTGATTGAACATTACGCCGGAGCCTTCCCCGTATGGCTCTCACCGGTGCAGGTGGCAATCATT
>DASZMF010000022.1:0-1892 GCA_035552035.1 Candidatus Angelobacter sp. | reverse complement strand
GCGTCTTTGCCGGACAAAGGGAACTGTTGGCAATCGCAAAACGAGTGGCCGGAACGCTCTTTCAACCTAAAGTAGTACTTCATGGTTAAATTTCATTTGTTCTGAAGGTGACCTCAACTAAGAGCAAGCGTCTATACTGTGTTGAATTGTCAGCGTTGAATTGTCAGCGTCCGGAAAACGTCTTTGGATGATGTTAGGAGCAGCCCATGACCAAGCTGAGCGTCCTGATCGCACGTATGAAGAGCCTCTTCAGCAACAAAACACAAAACAACATTGCCCATTCCGAAGAGCCTTATCAAGAAACTCGCGGCCTACATTTCTTTGAGACCTTCCTGCAGGACCTGCGCTACGCGCTGCGGCTTCTGCGCCGGACGCCGGGATTCGCGGCCGTTGTTGTTGTGTCGTTGGCACTCGGTATTGGGGCCAACACCGCCATCTTCAGTGCGATTGACGCAGTAATGCTGCGCATGCTGCCGGTAGCTGAGCCGCAACAACTCGTCATGCTGCAATGGCACGCCGCCAGGTGGCCGGAAAAATATGTTGACGACCTGGAAGGCAGCAGCTTCGGCAATGAGAAGGAAGGGGCAACCAGCTATTCCTTTACTTATCTGCAATACCAGCATTTCAAAAACCAGAATCACGTATTTGCAAGCACCTTTGCTTTCGCCGCCAATAGTGACGAGGTCAATGTAGGTATTGATGGGCGCGCTGAATCTGCGCTGATCCAGGGTGTCTCCGGTAATTACTTTGCCGGCCTCGGTACGCAGGCCGTTGTTGGGCGAACCATTTTGCCGGAAGACGATCAGGAATCGGCTCCGGCCACCGCCGTGGTATCCAATTTGTTCTGGAAGCGGCGGCTGGGCGGAAGCCAGGATGCCGCAGGCAAGACAATGATTGTGAACGGCCTGCCCATTACCATTGTGGGTGTTGCTCCACCAAATTTCTTCGGACTGGAGCCGGGCAGCTCTCCTGATCTCTTTATTCCGCTGGCAAAGTATTCTGCAGAGCAGGCGCGGCAAGGCTCGTCAGATAGTGGACTGACCTATCTCAAAGATCCCAAGATCTGGTGGGCCGGCGTCATCGGACGGCTTCGCCCCGGCGTGACCATGCAACAGGCACAGGCCGAGTTAGCCGTAATGTTGGATCAAGATTTGAATGCCGCTGTTCCCAATCCTGATCCGGTGAAACCTGCGCTGCAGGTTGTTCCAATCAAGCAAGGTCTGGATAGCCTACGACGGCAATTCTCCAGCTCGCTTCTTTTGCTCATGATGATGGTTGGCACGGTCTTGCTGATTGCCTGCGGCAACGTGGCGGCCTTGCTGCTGACGCGCGCCAATGCCCGGCAGCATGAGATTGCTGTGCGTTTGAGCCTGGGCGCCCGCCGTTCAAGACTCATCCGCCAATTACTGACCGAAAGCGTATTGCTGGCATGCTGCGGCGGATTGCTTGGGTTGTTTTTGGCCAAGTGGGCCGGCAGGGTGTTGCTCGCACTGCTTTCCAGCGGTCGCGAACAAATCAACCTGGAATTGCAGCTGGATTATAGAGTCCTGGGCTTTACTGCCATTGTATGTATTGTGTGCGGGATATTGTTTGGCCTGGTGCCGGCGCTGCGCGCCACGCGCACAGACTTAATCAGCGCATTGAAGCGAACAAAATCTGGTGGATCAGCCGGGCGCTTTGTTACCGGCAAGATTCTAGTAGCAGGTCAGGTGGCGTTATGTCTGCTTCTGCTGGTAAGCGCTGGGCTTCTTCTGCGGACATTGAACGCTCTTCAAGGACAAGAGTTAGGTTTCAATCGCCAGAACATTTTGCTCTTCAGCGTGCGTCCTGGACTGAATGGCTATAAGAGCGCGCAGCTCGACGAATTTTATCTGGAGTTGCAGCGCCGGATT
>DASZMF010000021.1:0-5649 GCA_035552035.1 Candidatus Angelobacter sp. | reverse complement strand
GTAATCAAGCGAATGCGCGATGAAGCAAACCAGATGGAAGCGCAACTGGTGAATCGACAACGACGGCTGCGCAACGCCGAAGACAAATTGCAGCGCATGGAACGCGCACTTGGGGTGACTGCGTGAGCCTGACACAAACAGAACAGCGCATCTGCGACTTGGCACAGCAGATGGTTGTGCAGCAGGCGAAGATTGACGATGCGAACAAAGCGTTGAGCAACGCCAAGCTGACGCCAGACGCTAACAGCATATTCGCGGAACTGCTGAAAATTCGGGCTGCTCAAACCAAGATCGACACGATCAAAGCGGAGTTCGATACGTTATCGTCTGCGTATGCGCAAGAGCGCGTGAATCATCCCGCGTTGAGCAAGGTGCTCTTCGCTGGTAGCAAAGCGGCCTAGTCATGCCGTCTTTCCGAGCGAAGTCACGATGCAAGAAGTTTGGATGTCCAACGCTATTGGACGCGCCCGGCTACTGTGCTGCTCACGCGCACCTTGAACCGCGCAAACGTTATGACCGAGATCGTTCACGTAACGATTGGATGCGACGTGAACGAGCCACAGCACACTGGTCACGCTTCAGGCTATGGCTCTTGAGACAGAACGTCATCTGCCAGCGATTACACTTCGACGGGCAGAATTGGGTGCAATGCACGAAGCTAGCCAGCTTGCTGCACCACACGGAAGACCCGCGTCAAGATGTTGGCCGAATGTATGACGCCAGCATCATCGTGTGCCTCTGCACTGACTGTCATCACCCCGGACAAGGCGACGATGGACGTGATGATGTGAAGTACGTACCCACTGTGCAATAGAGCCTGCAACACATCCCAGCCAGCTTGGGTTTGTCTGCGCATATTCCCTGCATTTTCTTTGCATTCGGGGTGCTAAGGGGATGGGGGGTCATTTTATCTAGGTACTAAGGCCCGCTGCCCGCCGCGACCGATAAAAATCCTGCAAACGCTAGAAAATTAAAGCGTTTTACCCACAAAGGGTGGGAATCGAGAGAGGAACTTACCGAAATGGCCTTCATGAAAAAGCTTTCAGAACAGATCGGCACCATGCAGAAAGAGAACCGCCGAAAGCGTCTGGACGCTGGTGAGCACACGCTGCTTGAATCTTTGCAGGAAAAGATGCGCTCGCTGAAGGCAGAAGCGAAGGCAAAAGTGAAGGCAGCGGTCAAGGGCCGTGGAAAGAAGAAGCGCAAAACGGAAGAGCCGAAACCAGAGGAACCTAGGCCGGAAGAGCAGGAAGAGAAGACGGAACCGTTCGATTATTTGCCAGTTGTTGCTGTTGACTCCGCGAAGGTGGACAAAGACGTTTACGAACGCCTGAAACATTCAATTCCGTTCACTCCGCATCTGACCGTTGACGGTGAATGGATTCCCACTTTGGTCATCAGGCACGAAGGAAACAGAGCAATTCTTCCGCTGGCGAACCTAGTCATGGACACCAACGAGTTTCGCGTTGCGCAGCACGTTCAAGGAAGTGATTTCACGCGAGCGAACCTGACACTGCTTCCTGAACCACTGGAATTGGAAATAGTCACAACACCAAAAGAATACCAAAGGGAACAACTGTGCCGAAGAGACGCACTGAAGAAGAAAAAGAGTTAGGTGGCAGCGCGCACGTCATGCCGACTATCGAAGTTGCTGCGATTGATCCAAAGCCAGCAGCCGGGCTTGACGAAATTGCTGCTGCGGAATACGAACGTGTCACATCGGTCTATGACCGCCTGACATCGTTGGATGAAGCGTTACTTTGCATGTACTGCGTTGCATTCTCGCGCTGGAAAAAAGCGGAAGCGCAACTTGCACAAGAAGGCGAAGTCATCATGGTGAAGGTGAGAAACACGCACGGCAAAATCTCCCACACCAAACCGATGCCGAACCCGCTGTTGAGAATCGCGGAACAGGCAGCACGCGCAACGCACCGTTATGCTGATGCGTTGGGACTCAGCCCGGCCAGCCGAACGAAACAGGGCTTCATTTTCAAAGCGAAGCCAAAGAAAACGCTGAGCGCGTGGGAACAAATGCAGAAAGGGAAAAGCTGATGCTGAACATCGCACCAGAAACACAGTTTAGCGAAGCAGATTACGAAGCAGCGCAAGAGTTGGATTGGATTGAATTTTCCGAAACGCCACGCGAACTGACCGCTGAAGAATCGGAATATGTCACCGTGCTGACCGTCGCAGCGGACATCAGAAAAAAGCTTGGTAACTGGCCAACATATTCTGTGGTTTTAGATTTCATCGAGCAATCGAAACAAAAAGAAAAGGAAGACTGGAACAAAACACACGCAGCAGAAGAGCAGGCGTGGATTGCCCAGCACAAAAAAGATGTCGCAGCGCGCAACGCAACGAAGTAAAACGAAAACGCCGGAACCAATTTCCTACAGCAGCAAGAAGAAACTTTGGCGCGTGAAAATCAAAGGCCGCGTTATTGGTTTCTATCGCCGGGAGATTGCGCAGATCGTCGCGGAAGCTTACGCATCATGAATGTCGAAGATGACAAAATATTTCTGCCACCGGGACAGGAACTGCCATCGGCAAAAGACGGATGGGTGCGCAACCCAAACAGGAAAACTCATCGCATCATTTCCGTGAAAATCATGCGCAGCGTTTCGGGAATTGCCGTCAGATTTTTCAAGGTGGAACCGAAAAAGAAACCATTGCCGGATGCAAAGTTCACAGCAGAACAGCCCACAAAGAAAGCACGGTATCGAAACCAAACGAAGTTTCGCTCACCGTTGAGACCCAAAGAAGGCTGGCCTAATCAACGCGATGGATGGCAACCAGCAGACCGAACGAATTTTCGCAGCGGCAAATGGCGCGTCAACGACGTACGGGTTGTGACGCTGGCCGATGGTTCAACCAAGACATTTTTTCAAATGGTGCGGAGAGAGACCGCACAGAAAGGATAACCATGAACGTTAAAGAAATTCGCAGCAAGGTGACCGATTTTTTCCGGGCGCGCAAGCTACCTGCACCGGACAAATTGTCTGATGACACAGCCCAAGCAATTTATGAGCGCTGGATTGCTGGCCGCACAGCGGGCGCACGATCCTTCACCCGTGGTGCGCAGACACAGTTGCGCGCATCAACCGGAGCAGAATCTGTTGCAGCAGCGCCAGTCACCGCACCAGTTGTCAGCAACGATGACGAACGCGAACAGTTGCACAGGCAGGCACTTCTGCTGCGTATTGCTGGCTTGAAGTAAACCCTCAACCCCGCCATGGAATTGGCAAAGAAAAACAATCCGCCGCAATAGCGGCAGAAAACCAAAAGGACAAACTAAGTGAACCGAGAAGAAATTTTACTCAAAGAGCAGCGCGATTCTCTGCTGCGAGAAGCCGCGCAACTCACGGCAAACCCGAACGCCACAAAAGCAGACCTAAAGCGTGCTGATGTGTTGATGGCACAGGCCAGCCAGATGCGAAGCCGGGATGTGATGGCAGTGCGAGCCGCCGCCGCGCTGGAAAGCGCGACTGGCCGCCATATAGAGATTGAAACGGCAGAGCAGCGCAAAGCACGCGAGGAGCGCGCAATGTTGCGCCATGTTCTGTCTACGAACGGCGAATACCGCACGTATTCCCCGCTTGCGTCTTCGGGCAGCCCTTACGTGCCGGAAGGATTTGAAAAAATCTTGGTGGAAGCGCAGATGTCGGCAGGTCCGCTTTTCTCCGGGTCTCCGTTGGTCACCAACGTCTACGTGACGGAAGGAAATCCCAGCAAACTGCCCACGTTGGATGACCTGTCTTCGACTGGTTTCGTTGTAGACGAAAACACTACTGAAACGGACGGAGTGTTTTCTCCGAAGAACGTCACGCTGACCCTGCAAAAGTTTTCCAGCGGCCTGACTCAATATTCGATGGAACTTGCGCAGTACGTTGAAGGTTTTGAAGGTCTGACGCAGGTGTTGGGCACTGCGATTGGACGGCGTATCAGTCGCATTCAAAATTCAACGTTTCTTGCAGCGCTGCTAACCACGTTGGGCAGCAATGACAGCGCCAGCCTGACTTCTGGAACTGCCGGAATCATCACCGATGGCGACGTTGAAGATTTGGTTGGCGAAGTCAATTCTGCCTACGCAACCAGTTCCAGCGCTGCATTTCTGATGTCGCGTGGTGCTCAGACCATGCTTGGAAAACTGAAGACCAGCAGTGGCTATCCGGTTTTCAAAAAGGTTCTGGCCGCAAAACCCACACTGCTTGGCTTCCCGGTTTACGTGTCCGCTTTTTGTGACACCGTTGCGACGGGGAACAAACCTGTTTTGTTTGGCGATTGGTCCACTGTTTTCATTCGCTCGATTCAAGGTTTCAGCATTCGAACGCTAACCCAACGTTTCGCGGACCTTGGCATTTTTGCGATGCTTGCTAGCAAACGTGCAGCGATGGCATATGGAATCCAAAGCACGTCAGATAGCGCCATCAAACTTTTGCAGATAAGCTGAAGCAATCAACTTCACCACAAATCAGGGTTGTACCGAAAACGGTACAACCCTTTTCTTTTTCTCACACCCATCCAAAGGGAATCATGGAATTTATAGCAATCGAAGACCAGCAGGACGCGTGTGCAATTTCGATTGCCGCACCTGCCGCAGAATCTCTGCGGGAAATATCGCGGGCTGCCCGTAAGCCTTCCGATGAACAGACCAGCGGTGAAGAGAATGAGCCCGAGAAAATCCAGTTCACGCAGAAGAGCGTGAGCAATTGTTGGGATGAGGAATATCAGCCCCGCTTAACTATAGAAGAGATACTCACAATTTCGAGCAAAGATTCTCGCAACGTGGTTGCGTTCAAGTCTGTCATGAATGAACTTTTGTGCAGGCAGAACTGCTCAAGGAAAATGACTGCTCGATACTCAACACTGGGTAAGGGCAGCCCTGACGCATCGCTACCCAGCCTTGGAGATTTTTCAGCAGATTGTCTGCTTGCTGGTAAGCGCGCATTGACTCCTAATCTTTATCGCGTGCTCTGCTGGGCCGTTGAAACGGTATTCGAGCGTTGGATGTCGGTTCCTCTTGGCGTAAGACGAACAATTGAAGAGCGCACTGGTGGTGAACTGCTTCGCAGAAGCATATTCAATGGCCGGAACACACACAATTATTGGTATGTTGGCCGAAAACAGCGGCCACAAACAGCAACAAATCAACGTTAAGGAATTTTTGAAATGTCAATTTCTCTAGGAACACTTGTAGTTGACCTGATTGCAAAAACTGGCGGCTTCGTTGACGGGATGAGCAAGGCCCGCGTTGAAGCACAGCGCGCAGCTAAAGATATTCAGGGTTCTTTTGAATCCCTTGGCGGAATCGCTGAGAAGGCTTTCGCACCGTTTGGTGCGGCTGGCGCTCAGCTTGGTGCGGCACTGGGCGGCATCGGTGGCACCATCAACTCCGTAACCAACTCTCTTTCCGGCATGGTTGGAAAGCTGGGATTGCTTGGCGTAGGAGTTGCCAGCGTTGCGGGCGCAGTCGCCGGGCTTGGTCTGGCTGGCGCAGGCATCGCGGCATTCGCGGCCAACGGCGCGAGCGAATTTCATGAAATGTCTGAGAAGACGGGTGTTTCTGTTGAAGCATTGTCCTCATTGTCCTACGCGGCAAAGCAAACGGGCGTTGCAACGGATGTTCTGGCAGGTGGCTTGGAAAAGATG
>DASZMF010000020.1:0-1538 GCA_035552035.1 Candidatus Angelobacter sp. | reverse complement strand
ACAGAGATATTTTCGCTGCTGAAGCCACGGATGGCGATTGATCCATTTCCAGTATCGCAACCCATTCTGCTTTGGTTCTGGCCAGAAACACAATTTTACCGTGCAGAAATTCTGCGGCTAGTTCCGGCGAGACGTCAGTATGGGAACCGAAAAAGCGCTGGTTCAGTTTTTCCCATCGCTCAGAATGGATCCATGGAGGAACGTCATTCTTTGTGGAGAACAAATACGCTACCTGATACTGTGAGCGCATCTGCCGGGCTTTTACTATTTCTTCCACTGTAAAGTCTTTCACCTGGACCAGAGGAAATGATTGCCGTACGTATCCTAAATAGGATTTAGAGAGTTCGTCGGTCGCGGGCCACGCTGTGAGGATAGTATTGTTCTGCTCATGCTCTTCTAGAAACTTTGCGGCTTGCTCATGCAGCTCAATGAAATTCTTATACGTCAGATTGTCCTCGGGTGCGAACCTATAAGGTGGATCAAAGAAGAGCGCCATCACAAAAACGATTACCATCACTGCCGCGGGCCATTCCCAGCGGGCAATGCGGCGATGCAGTGTTGACATGCCAATCATGATCACCAGCGGATAAACCGGCAGCAAATAGCGCGTGAGCAACGCGCCGCCCAGCAGAGAGAATGTAACCAGATGCGCCAGCATGATCAGGGCAAACTGAAGCTGCACCGGGATGGCGATGCGCGGGCGCTCTCCGGATGGATCTTTGACCGGAGAAAAATACATTGCGGCTACCGTAGCTGCAGTAAGCGCCAGCATGTTCATGGCGCCAAAGAGATGCCAGATTCTTTGCGTCAGCGCCAGCAGGAAACGAAGCGGACTCAGCGTTTGCGCTACGTTGTACTGGTAGAAATCTGCGCCGCCTAGAAATCTTCCGGTAACGTAATGATGGTAAGCGAACCAGACCAGCAATGGCACAAACGGAACAAACGCAGTTGCCGTGCGTTGCAGGCGGATTTTCAGGCTCTCTGCGTTGGGCTGCAGGATTTCCCAGAGCGCAAAAGCCAGCGGCGTGATGATAGCGGTTTCTTTGCTCAGCACCGCCAGGCAAAATGCAATCTGGCTCGGCCAAATGCGGTCTTCAACGTAAAGGCGTATGCCCCAGAGTGTAAACGCGGCGGCCATCAAATCTGCGTGGGCCAGCGAGCTTTGCACAAAGAAGATCGGATACACCGCAGTCGCAATCGTGGTGGCCACAGCAACGCCGGTTCCGGCAAGGCGTCGAGCCAGGAGAAAAACATTTGTCAGAGCAAAGGCTGCAAGCAGAAGCATTGCCATACGCGCGACAACCGGTTTCCATCCGCTGAGCGTGAACCACAGAGCAAGGTAAGCAGCAGGCAGCGGCGGATGTCCGGTATCAAGCGTAGTGGTTGGAACCAGCGTGTGCGAATGCACCAGGTCGTACGCGGCGGGAACATAGAAGCCGGCTTCGTCCCAGAAAAAAGGCAGGCTGAGCAAAGGAGCGTGAAGCAGAAATATCGCAACAAAGATGAGCGGAAAGATGCGCCTGAACGAAAATTCCGGC
>DASZMF010000019.1:0-1549 GCA_035552035.1 Candidatus Angelobacter sp. | reverse complement strand
CATGGGATGAGGCGAAAGGGTTGATTTTCCGCAGGATTTGGGATGTTTGACGGAATGGTGCGTTAAGACTTTTGGGTTAATTCACATGGATTGGCGGTTTGAACTTTCGATTTGTTCGTCCGGCTGTCCCATAACTCTATCCCCATCCCGGCAAGTAGGCTTGTTCAGGTTGAGCCAAGTAACGGAAATGACCTCCGGCTGTCCCATAGCCGCGCAAAAGACTCAGCACGTCCCACTTTTTCCACAATGCGGCGCGAATAAGAGTAAAGAGCCGGCTGAAGCTGTGGCTCCAGTCCGAAAGGAACGCCAGATAACGCAAGAGTAAATAGACCAGCAACGCGGTCCACACCTGCCAGCGCACGGCGTTGGCGGTGGTGCCCAGAAAGTCGGCCAATTGCAAGGTCTGCTTGATTTGTTTGAAGAAGACTTCGATCTGCCAGCGGCAGCGGTAAAGTTCCACGATGCTCCGGGCGCTCCACTCCAGGTTGTTGGTGAGAAAGACCATTTCCACTTCCCGTCCGTCCACTTCCACCAGCGCCACGATGCGGCGCAGTTCCACCGGATAAGCGTCGCGGGACACGGGTGTTTGCAACTCGATCAAATCGTCCCGCAGTATCTTGCCGGCGGCTCCGTGTTGAAAGCATTTCACCACACTGAAACTCAAGTTTTCCTTGGCGCGCGTCACCCAAAACACTTCCCGCAGGGACAGGTCGGCCAGATGGGCAAAGTCCACATAAGCCTTGTCAAATATGACGATTTCACCGGCCTTGACCCCCGCGCACAGTTCCCGCGCCCGTCTGGCGTCGTTGTGCCGGGCGGTATCCACGATGGCAAAGCGCAGCAGGAAACTTTGTAGGTCCAGCCGCAGATGGCATTTGGCCGCCGCTTTGCGCCGCCGATGTTTGGCCCAGTCCAGACACGAGGCGATCAGCGGGATAGTGGTCGAATCCACCAGATGAATGGCGCGTTTGAACTTGCGGGCAAATCGTTTGCCTGCCTTCCCGCTGACAAAGCCCGGAGACAAGTTCCCCAAGTGCTCCAACACCGCCCAGAAGAGTTGTTCGGCCATCGCTGCCGGACGCACCTTGTTGGCGTGGGAGAGCGTGTTGCGATTGGGTGGTGTCGCCCCGCGAATGGAAGACAGCGGCCCGGAGTGCAGACCCAGCGCGTCGCACACATCATTCAGTCCGATGCTGTGGGTGAGTTGGGCGTACATCAACGCGACCAGATGACTCCAAGGACTGAACGTGCGGGCTTTGTCTTGTGCTCCAGTGGCCCGCGCCAGTTTCGGCGCCAGAAAGTCAGGAATGAAGTTGCAAATCTGCCGCAGTAAGTTCAGTTTTGCGGCGGCTGGAATGTTGTTGTTGTACTTTTTCATCCCTGCCGTGTGGCAGGGCTACACAAAACATTCCAGCTTTTTTCCAAATCCTGTGGGATGGCTGTGAAATCAGGAACAAGATTCTTGAGGAAACATCGTCTTTTCCTGCTTTCCTAATTCTATTTTCCCACGGGATGGCTTTGTTTAAAAATATTGAGTCAATACACAGGA
>DASZMF010000018.1:0-1781 GCA_035552035.1 Candidatus Angelobacter sp. | reverse complement strand
GTTACAACCACGGCTCCAACGGGGATTGCCTTGACTGGCGCTACCATCGCCGCCAGCGGTCAGTGCCAGTTCAACGTAACTGTAGCTGGAGGCGTTTCCGGCAGCTACACAAACACAACCGGCAGCGTGACCTCAACCAATGCTGGAACAGGCAACACCGCAACCGCTACTCTTACCGTGGCCCCGCCGGATAACTTTACTTTCAGCCCGACTCTGCCTTCAGTCACGGTGACGGCAGGTCAAGCCACCACGGAGCACTTTACGTTTACGCCGAACCCGTCAACTGCAACGGCCACAACCTTTAGCTGCTCTGGGTTACCGGCATTAACGACTTGCACGTTTGCACCATCCAGCATACCGGCCGGCAACACTCCGGTTGATGTTGCTCTTACGATTCAAACAACGGCAACCACCACCACGTCCGCACTGAATCAGCCACGCACCTTTTACGCCATGTGGCTGCCCTTCACCGGCTTTGGAGCCATGGGTCTTGTGTTGATTGGAACGCGTAAGAAAAACAGGAGACGGCTGGCGACGTTTGCCATTCTGACACTGGCGCTGATGGGAGTTTTGCTGAGCGGCTGCGGCGGTCACAAATCTACACCCGGCACTCCTACCGGCGCATTCACTGTGACGGCAACTGCCACAAACGGTGCGGGCGTTGCGCACTCCACAACATTCACACTAACCGTGCAGTAACGTCTTACAGAGGTAAAAAGAAACCCAGCATGAGCGATCATGCTGGGTTTTTTCTTTGTGCAGATTCTTTCCCAGCAAGCAAACTACCTGCCTGCCTCGGCTATGGCTTTCATCTGCGCAAGACCTTGTTCAAACTGGCCTCCGAGCATTTTGTCCATGTTCATGACCAGGCTCATACCCTTCATCATAAAATTTCTTTTGCCCGTCATGCTCCATGTAACGTTGGTCTGGCTTCCCTGCGGCTGGAAAGTAAACGCTGAAGCGTTGGTGGCAGTAAAAGGTTTCATGAATTCAAGTTTGATTTTCACTAGCTCATTCGCGCGGCTTTCCATGATCGTCATGCGGCCTTCACCCACCTTGCTATTGCCACTCCACGTATAAGCCGCACCGGTACCGGCTTCAGGCCCGGTGAATGTCATCTTCATATTGGGATCAAGCTTTGCCCACGGCGACCAGCCCGGCCAATTGTGGAGATCGTTCACCTGCGGAAATACCGTCTGCGGCGCAGCGGACATGGTAGTGCTCCGGGTGATGGAAAAATCTTCAGGACGCGAAATAATCACCACGACCAGCACAACAAGAATCACGGCAACCGCCAAAAGAGTGAACATGGATTTTCTCCTGTTTGAAGTACGACCTGGGCTTGTGGCTGCTAACTATAGACCAACTTTGCGACAGAAGGAAAGCGCGCGCCTACGCTTGCGAATAAAATTCACAGAGCGCAAAAATGGACAGTGACGAGACGAGCGAAATGAACCGCCGCTAAAAAAGATATCGCTCGCTACCCAGAAGTTTCTCTGCGATAGTGCGGCGCAGGGCAATCGCGTTTACCGGTTGGTAGCCGGCATAGGATCGCAGCGCGGTCATGTTGTGTTCAAGATCATTGCCTACAGAACAAGCTGCCAATACATTTTGCGAAGCCGCCTGGATTCTGGCCATGGTGTCGCGAAGAAAGACAGCGCAAATGTCATTGGCAATATTTTTATTGGCCGATGCCATCTTGCGGCAGCGCAGCAATACCGATTCCATGGCGAAGGTTTCCATGAAATGGTCAGAAAGGCTCATCACCACTTCCTGATGCT
>DASZMF010000017.1:0-3840 GCA_035552035.1 Candidatus Angelobacter sp. | reverse complement strand
TGGCGGACACAGAGGCTTTGGCGCCGACCGCAGCCACACCGTTGCAGCCACCCAGCGCCTGCTGCAACTCTATGCAGGTAAAAGGTTTGTATCTATCTCAGACCTCACCCGCTGATTTTCCCGGGTGCTTACATCGCCCTTGGTATCTTCTTTCGTAACTCGAATCAAACCCTGGCAAAACGTGTTCTTATTACCAGCCCAAGCATTTTTAGTAAAATTCTATTTATGCGTCAGCCGCTTAGGTCATTTGCGCTCACGTGCCTGCTGGCAGCTTCTCTGCCTTCAGTCGCCGCGGATGCCTCTGCGCTGAAGCCGCCTGCTGGCGCCAAAGTCGCCATCGTGATGTTTGCCGACCTCGAATGCCCGGACTGTGCCCACGCTTATCCCCTGATCTGGGACGCAGCCGGCGCACACAAAATTCCTGTCGTGCTGCATGACTTTCCTTTGCCCCGGCATAACTGGGGATTTGAAGCCGCTGTCTGGGCCCGCTATTTCGATCAAACATCCACCGATCTCGGCAACGCCTTCCGCAAATTTATTTACGCTAATCAGGCGCAGGTCACTCGAGAGAGCCTGCAGCAGTGGGTACAGAAATTTGGCGACGACAATAAAGCGCCGGTAACTCTGCCCAATGATCCTGAGAGCAAGCTGGCCGAACAGGTAAAGGCTGACTTTGCCCTGGGACAGCGCATTGGTATAGAACATTCGCTCACGCTCTGGGTTGTGAGTAATAGCCAGGTTTCCCAGCCGCTGGTGGAAGAAATAAAAGACCGTGCGCAGCTGGACCAGCTGATTGAAGATATGCTGAAGAAAGCGCAAGCAGCTTCGGTGAAGAATATTAAGGGCGCGGCTCCCAAAAAGAGTCTGGCCAAAAATACCAGGAAAGCAGGATGAACGATGAACCAGGTCATGAATCGATTTCTAACGCTCTTTATCCGTACCGCCGTTTTGTTTGCTCTTGTGCTGCCCGCAGCTACCTGTTTTGCCGCTGATGGCTCGTCACTCAAACCGCCTCCGGGCGCGCGCGTGGCCATTGTGGTGTTTGAAGACCTTGAGTGCCCCACCTGCGCCGTAACTTACCCGGAGGTTTGGGACCTCTCAAAAAAATACAACGTTCCCGTCATGCTGCATGATTTCCCCATCACCAGCCATGCGTGGTCATTTGAGGCAGCCGTGATTGCCCGCTACTTTGACGCCAAGTCAACCACCCTGGGCAACGATTTTCGCGGCTACATCTACAAGAACCAGCCTTCCATCACCAAGCAGAACCTGCGCCAGTTCGCTGACAAATTTGCCAGCGACAATAAGTCGCCTCTGCCCTTCGTCGTCGATCCTGATGGCAAACTCAAAGACAAGATCATTGCCGACCGCGACATGGGGACGCAGATTGGCCTGCAGCACACCCCCACTATTTTTGTCATAGGCAATGCGGGCGCGGCCACTCCGGCGGTTGAAGTTGAAGACCGCACAACGCTCGGCCAGACCATTGAAGACATGCAGAAGAAAGCAGCGGCGGCCGCGCCCGCCAAAGCTGCTCCTAAAAAGGCAGCCACAAAAAAGACCGCAACTAAATAGCGCCAGTTAGCTTTCGCCAACAAAACGCCCTCATCACTGAGGGCGTTTTTAATTGCTCAATTATTTATCGCGCCGTTATACCGCTTTCTTGATCTTTCCCAGCTCAGTCACTAGTTCTTCATAGTCTGGCTCCTGGCCTAACTCATATGTCTTGGCAAAAACAATTTTGCCTTCTTTATCCACGAGGAAAATCGCGCGATCATTGATTCCGGGCACCGGTTCTCCCAGGCGCAAAATCCCATACTGCTGTGCCACCCCGGCATGCGGCCAATAATCACTTAACAGCGGATATTCCTGCCAGCCAATCGACTTCTCCTGCCACGCCAGGTGGCTATACACTGAATCCGGGCTGATACCCACGACCTGGGCATCATGTTCGGCGAACTTGGGCAGATACCTGCCGTACGCCGACATTTCATTGGTTCAAGTGGGACTCCAGTCCAGGGGATAAAACGCCACAATCACGTTTTTCTTCCCGCGTAAGTCACTGAGTTTGAACTTTTGCCGCTGTTTACCCGTCACTCCGGGCAGTTCAATCTCAGGCGCCATCTCTCCGGCTTGCAAAGCTGCCATTCGTTCCTCCAGGGGTAATCTGGCCCAATCAGAATTCATGTCTCGCCGGGCCAGCTGTTGCTGCATTAATTTTATCGTGGTCAAATAATTTAAGACAGGGTAGCTTAAAGAAAACAGCGGGAGCGCCTTCGGCATCGAATCCCGTTGACCCCGAACATCGGAATTTGGGTGAAATTGTTCACCCCGGCAGGCAAGGCACGAACTTAGGAGCGGAAATGTTGGGTTTCAGTGGCTACAACTACGGGCACTTCTCTCGCGAGCTTTTCCATGATCTGGCACAGACCAAATTTTCTGGCCCTGAACCCGGCGAACGCGCGCCTGACTTCAAAGCTTTAACTCTGGAGGGCGAGGCCATTCGCCTCAGCGATTTCGCCAAAAAGAAGAATGTTCTGTTAATTTTTGGCTCCGCCACCTGCCCCATGACGGCGGCTTCCATTGCCGGAATCAATGAGCTTTATGACCGCTTTCGCGGTGATGACATTGAATTTCTCTTCATTTACGTGCGTGAAGCGCATCCCGGTGAGATTATCCCGGCCCACCACACGACACGGGAAAAGACTGAAGCAGCCCGCCTTCTTCGCGATGAAGAAGACATGCACATGCCCATCATAGTGGATGACCTGCGCGGCACCATTCATCGCAAATATTCCCAGCTGCCGAACCCCGCCTTCCTCATTGACCGTGCTGGCCGCGTGGCTTTTCTTTCTCTGTGGTCCAAGCCAGAAGGGTTAGGTCAGGCAATCAAGGAGCTACAACACCTGCAAGCCGAGCGCGGCGTTGACCACGTGATTGTAAGCGGAGGCCAGGACCTGACTATGCCCGTGCCGTACAGCGCTTTGTCGGCCTATCGCGCGCTGGAGCGCGGCGGTAAACAGTCACTCAACGATTTCCGCCAGGCTCTGGGCTTACCAGCCCGCGTAGCACTGACTGCTTCACATCTGGCGCAGCCGCTGCTCGATAACCCCGGCCGCGTGATGTCCATTGCCGCTCTCACCGCAGCCGTTCTCGCCGGAGGTCTCTATGCCGGCTTTGAACTCCGCAAACGCCGCTTGGGAGTAGTGCGCAATCCATATCGGGCGTACGAAAAAGACCGTGGCCGTGATACTGAGACTGGTACGGATTATGGAGCGGTGGGAATTTAGTTTAAACATCCCGACCGAAAGGGAGGGATCCCTTTAGCCAGATCTCAGCCAAGCGGAAGCCAAAACAATTTTTCTTAACCACAAATCTTTCGTAGCAACAGGGTTCCCTCGCTAATGCTCGGGACATGAAAAAACAACCACACCACTAGAGAGATTCCGCCGCTGCTGCAATCGTCTGCTGAATGTCCCCATCTGAATGCGCCGCGCTCATGAACATGGCTTCATACTGTGACGGTGGCAGATAAACGCCACGCTCCAGCATCGCGCCATGAAATTTTCCAAACGCCGCAGTATCTGATTTCGCGGCCGTGTCCCAGTCATGCACCACGCCCGGCTGGAAGAACCACGTAAACATTGATCCCACGCGATTTGCCGTCAACGCCACGCCTTTTTTCTTGGCCGCTGCAAGCACTCCATCTACCAGCGCAGCACTGCGCTGCTCTAACTGCTGATAAATCTCTGGATGGTTTTTCAGCTCCCGCAACATTGCCAGACCAGCAGCCATGGCCAGCGGATTTCCAGAAAGCGTCCCCGCCTGATAGACGGGCCC
>DASZMF010000016.1:0-1787 GCA_035552035.1 Candidatus Angelobacter sp. | reverse complement strand
ATCTTCAGCAAGTTGACCTCCGGCGATGAGACCTGCAACGAAATCAGCTACAGTTGTTCTTGACAGCGTCGGAACCTGGAATCCAATAGCCTTAAGCCACGCTTTCAAGCCGTCAACTGATACTTTGTTGAGAATCGGGTTAATTCGTGCTGTTATTTCTTCTTTGCTTTCACCCATGAAGGTGCCGTGTCTCCGCTGCCCGGACTGGATTAAGGGGGTGTGCTGGCCGGTATTGCAGCATCACATCAAAGAAATCTCCGTGCCGTTCCAGATGCATTACGGATTAGTGCATTTTGGGTGCCATCTGTTGCGCAGTACAGTTATTTGCACTTTTTCAGACGAATTCGTCTCTCCACGTTGCCGCTATATGTTTCTCCGCGCCTCTGCGGTGAAAATGATTTCGTCATTATCATCAGCAGAATGCCACGGCTACCCATCCGGAGCCACAATCCCCTCAGGCAGCCGGCCACCGTTATATTCGGCGAGGCGGTTTTTCCATTTCAGAAAAGTCAGTAATCGTCTGCGGCTCAATGCGTACTTCTCCGCGTTGAAATGTTTTCGGCATCTGTGAGTTGCCATTGAAATCCAAATCCTTACGATCTCTTTATAACTTTAAGAACTTTGCGCGATTTGGCCGGCAATTTTTGCGTCCAGTTTGGGCGAATAAACTAGGTGCGATTTTTTGGACATAATCATTTTTCAATGCACAACCATAACGCCTCGCCATCCATCTTAGCAGTTGCTGCCATGAGAACGTTCCCCTGAATGGCGCAAAAACCAGGCCGAGGGATTCTCATGGAAGGCGATATGCCCGAAACAGAGTTTCGACCGGGGGACATCTGTGTCCAGGGTGGCCTTTACTTAGTCACTCATGTCGCGCATCGAGCGCCGCATAAGCTCGTGATCAAAAAAGGCGACACATTTCCGCACTGCAACGGCTGCACGGATGCTGTCCGCTTTCACCTGGTCAAGCAGAGCGGGGGCGAGGAAAAGATACAGGACAACCAGCGCAAGCGCGGCGCAGGGCAGAGCTTCTAGCCAGCCTATATACGGTTCGGTTTTGGCCAATGGCTAATTGCTAACGGCTGCACTCAAACCAAATGCACATTCTTCTCCGCATCCGGAGCCACGATTCCCTCAGGCAGTCGCCCACCGTTATATTCGGCGAGGCGGTTTTTCCATTTTAGAAAGTCGGTGATCGTCTGCGGCTCAATGCGTACTTCCACGCGACGCAGGCTCGCCAGCAGCAGATTCATCTCCCACATCAGGCCGGTCTGGCTGCGCTGGGCCTGGCGGCACGGCTTCACTGCCATGCGGATTTCCCGGCCTTTGCATTCCAGCAGTCCCCATTTCTTGGGTAGTTCTTCAACTTTAATCAAACCTTGCGGCACCAGATAAAACCGCTCACAGCCCATGGCCAGCTCCGGATCTTTGCGGAAAGGCTTTTCGCGGTCGGCGAAAAAGTCCGCGCGCGAGACCTTGCACTCCACCATCACGGAGCGGCATGCGCCCTTCCAGGCAATCACATCCGGAGTCTCTCCGTTGGCGCACGACTGCTCAGAAAGCACAATGCCACAACGATACTTGCCGCGAAGCCACTGCTCGGCCATCCGTACCAGCTGCTGATGGGTCATGCTCATGTTGTAACGCAGAATGTGATGGAAGAAAAGTATTTTGCAAGGGACATAAAAAACTTTCACCACGGAGGCACGGAGACACGGAGAAAACCAAAAACTTGGGCCGCAGATTTGCGCAGAGAAACGCAGATCAGAAGAAAGAAAAATCCA
>DASZMF010000015.1:0-2954 GCA_035552035.1 Candidatus Angelobacter sp. | reverse complement strand
TCGCGGCGGTTACGTTTGGATTGGCGAAGTCAGCTCCAAAGGAGCCAACGCCGGCAAATTCCAGGTTCGGAACCACGCTGCCAAAGTTGAAGTGGTTGAAGGCATTGAGCGCCGTTGCATGCATTTCAAACGTGGCGTGCTCTCCCAGTTTCATGTTCTTGTAAACCGAGAAATTCACAATGTTGGAAATGGCGTCTGACGCCGGGTTGCGGGACACATTACCAAACGGTGTTCCGAAGATGGTCTGCGCTGAAGCCGTGTTCATGATGTAGCGAACCTGGCTGTTGGTGACCGTAACGACAGTTGGAGTTAAGGCGTTCAGAGCATTGATGCTAACCAATGTGTTGGTCGGCAACGCGGCAAGACTACTTGCAACAGTAGCCACTGCGCATCTACCAGCTGCTGTCGCGGAGCAGGCATCGTGGGCAAAAGCGCCTACGGTGTTTGCCGGGGCGCTGGAGCTGCCCGCGAAAGGCCGCGCTACGTCAATGCCAACAAAGGCAGAGACCCAGCCGGTGTCATATACGTTCCCGAAGGGCGATCCCAGGAGAGCCTCGGCGTTTCCTTGCTCAGGCGTGTAAGGCTGGCCTGAACCCAGGAGGTAGTCAGCTGAAAGTGACCAGCCGCCCAGAACGTGGCCAACCAGACCATGCTGTGCCTTGAAGAATGGAATCTGTTCGTTGAACAGGAGACTCCACACATAAGGAATGTTCAAGCCAGAGTTGGCATACTCGCCGGCTCCGGTATTGAACGGGTTTTGCGCGGCAAACAGCGTATTGCCGGCGGTGCCCGTGGCAAAGATTTCGCTCACGTTGTCCAGGGTCTTGCTCCAGGTGAAGCCCGTGCGCATGGTCAATTGCTTGAACATGTTGTTGGCGCGGAACTCTGTCTGCAGCGCTTCGTAATTGGAGTATCCACCGTTGTTTCTGGTGCGTATGTTGCCGAATCCGCAAGCCAGGCGGCCCACATCAGTTCCTGCGCCAGGTCCTGACTGGACGGTTGTAGCGCAAGAGTTGGTGCCTGCTGGCAGCAAGCCGGCCTGCAGCTGTCCCGGAGCGGCTGCCGTTCCCACATATGGGTTGCCGTCAACGGTCTGGAACAGGTTCGTGCCATGGTTGCCAACATAACGGGCTTCCACGGCTGTGTTCTTGGTGATCTCGCGTTCAAAACCAAAGCTCCAGCTGTGGACCTTGTCAGGACCAAAGTCTGGAGAGGTATTGGTTTCGCTCAGGGTCCGCGGATCAAAGGTGTTTTTCAAGAGCGCT
Organism: Candidatus Angelobacter sp.; assembly: GCA_035552035.1. Classification (GTDB taxonomy): domain Bacteria; phylum Acidobacteriota; class Terriglobia; order Terriglobales; family Acidobacteriaceae; genus Angelobacter. Next base: position 1,689 of record DASZMF010000015.1, on the reverse strand, counting down.
GGCGCCAGCAAAGTGCGAACGTTGGGGCCAGTCGGCTGGGCGGGCAGTTGGAGTGCGCCGGTGGCGGTAATATTTTGCAGGAAGGTCTGTGGAGCTGAACTGGATTCGTTCAGGAAGATGTTGTAGAACGGCGGATCATATAGCAGGCGATAGCCGCCGCGGATGGTGGTTTTGCCGTGGCCGGTAATGAACCCGCCCCACTGTGGCGAATAAGCAAAGCCCACACTCGGGCCAAAGCTGCTGTTGACCGATGGAACCGTCGGAAATGTACGGGCAGTGAGTGGCAATGACTGCAGCCAGAATGCGGTTGCGGCATTGCTTTCACGCTGGGTCGTCAGCTGGTTGAACAGGTTTTCTGGCGAACCGTAATACGTCCAGGTCACTCCCAGGTTCAGGGTGAGGTGCTGAGTGAGCTTCCAGTCATCACCAAAATAGAGGAACGTATCATACTCGCGGAAATCCAGTACCGGATTGCCGTTGGCAATCTGCACGCGGTTAGGAGTATCAGCAGCAAGGGCAGTAGCACCAGCGCCGCAACTAAAGCAACCACCCAGGAACTGGCTAAGGTTGGCAAACCGGAACTGGCCGTTCAGAGTTGGCAGGAATGTGTTTGGAGACCGTTGATAGGTCCAGTTCACGCCTGCCTTCAACGCATGCTTACCCAGAACGTAGTTCCAGTTGTCCTGTGCCTGCCAGGTGTTCACCAGCCGGGCCTGGGGAATGTTGGTTGCCGGACCAATACCCAGTCCGTTGCCGGTCTGGAAGCTAACGTTGGTAAAGGCATTGGCTATATTTGCGCTGGTTGGCTCAAATTGGTTGAGCGGGCCGCCGCCAAATTCCACGTTCAGGCGGTTAAAGCCCACACGAACTTCATTGACCATGCGTGAACTAAAGTTGTGTGTATCGCTCACCAGAACGGCTTGGCTTAAAGCTGGCTCGTTGAATACCCAGCCGGCAGCTCCGTTGTCAGAGAGGTTGAAGAAGTTATTTCTGTTAAAGAGATAACGGGCGCTCACGCTGTCACCGCCCACCTGGAAATCTGCACGTGTGACCAGATCAAAGCCATGCGAAGGAGAATTGACAACGCGGGTCACTCCGCCTTCTTGTACGCCTGGGCAGATTGTGACTAAGTTCGCCCCAGTAGCTCCATTCGTAATGTTAACCAGGCTTGGGTTTCTTGGAGCCGGATTGCCGAAACCGAAGGCATAGGGCCCGAACTTCTGCAATACCGAGAGGGCCGTAGTGTTAATACCCGGGCATGCAGCCAGAGTAGCCAGGCCAGCCAGTGTCGGCGAAAGTGAACTCGTGGTGAAAACTGAGCTGCCGGAGACAATCTGGTTATCAAGACCTGCAAACAGAAAGGCCTTGTTCTTCAAGATTGGGCCACCCACGGTGCCGCCGGAAAATTCGTTATTGCTGCGTGGAGGTCCGCTGAATGGCGTTCCAGCTGGATTGGCCGGAGTTGCGCTTCCAGGCTGCGCCGAGTTCTTCTGTGTGTTGCTCAGGGCGTTGAGGTAAGAGTTGTTTTCTTCCCCAAAAACCGAGCCGTGCCATGCATTGCTGCCGCTCTTGGTGATGATGTTGACCACGGAACCGGCGTTGCGGCCGTATTCCGGACCAAAGTTATTGGTCACGATTACATATTGACCAACGAACTCAGGGTTTGAGAGGAAAAGTCCCGGGCCGCCG
>DASZMF010000014.1:0-1511 GCA_035552035.1 Candidatus Angelobacter sp. | reverse complement strand
ATTCCAGTTATCTCGCGCATCTTTTTCGACCTCAAGATTTTGCATACGCGTTTTGCGCGGCTGGTGCTTGGTGTTGCCGTGCTTGAAGATATTGGCCTTTGGGCGGTGCTGGCCGTCGCCACTGCGCTGGCTAGCTCGGCGAACACGCCCAAGCAAGCCATTGTGATTCATATCGTAGTCACGCTGGTCTATTTTGCTTTGGGTCTTACGCTGGCGCCGCGCGCCATGAAGCGGATTTCCAAATCCCGCTTTAACATGCTGGCCAACAATTCTCCGGTCACATTCACCCTGCTGATTGTGTTTTCTTATGTCGCCGTGGCGGGACTGCTGAATGTGAATCTGGTATTCGCCGCGTTCCTGGCTGGCTTTGCCGTATCCCGCAAGCGCCTGGGCGACGCCCTGGAAACCATCTCCAGCTTTTCTTTTGCACTCTTCATCCCCGTATATTTCGCGCTGGTAGGCTATCGGCTGATCTTTGATAAATCATTTTCCATCGTCATGTTGATAGGCTTTCTGGCCGGAGCATGCGTGCTCAAGTTACTGGCCGTTTCACTGGGAGCACGGCTGGCGGGCTTCCGTGGACTGGATATTACCAATCTGGCCGTAGCCACCAACGCCCGTGGTGGCCCTGGCATTGTGCTGGCCAGCGTGGCCTTTGAGGCCGGCATTATCAGCGCTGCGTTTTATACCACGCTGGTAATTGTGGCCGTGCTTACGTCGCAGGCTGCCGGAGCGTGGCTGGAATTTGTTCTGCGCAAGGGCTGGCCGCTGTTATCCACGGATACGCCTGCTTTGGTTGTAGCGGCTGAAGAGGAAACGCCGGGGCAGTTGATAGCGTAAGCTTTTCTCTGAAATTCGAGTTCCGCTTTTGTGCAGTCCTGAGTGTGGCCTTTTTCTGTAATCCCGAAGCGCAGCGAGGGATCTCTATAGCCACAAACGCTTATGGGCCGCGAATCAACGCGAATGAACACGAATCAAAATAATTCGTGCGTTTCGTGCAATGACTGCTAAGTTTTTTGGCCCTTCCACATCATCTGCGGTGAACAGGTTCCCCGCATTCAGGCTTAGAATTTTCAGAAAAAATGCTTCGCGCATTTTCGCGCAATTCGCGGCTAAGCTGTTCAGCCCTTCAGATCGTCGAACTCGTAAGGATCACGCGCTGCGCTTCGGGATTTCAGAAAAGCACTAAAAGCTGATGGCTGAGCATTGAGTGCCATCCGCATATGCGTTCCGCTGATCCTGTCATGCCAGCCGAGGCGGTCTTCATCCACCAGCGCCCAGGCAAAGCCCAACCCTATTGCGCAAACAGAAAGCGTACTGGCCAGGGCGCGGCGCTGCTGTTCCATGGGACAAGTTGCCGCACCGGCAAATGTGCAAAGCTCAAGCTGCGCCATGTTCATGCCCGGAGTGGCCCGCTGAAACGTAAGAAAAAGATATTGAAAGAGCAACCAGAAGATCAGTCCTGCAACCACCATGCAAACCAGCGTCATACGCGACTGCGGCATCTCCTC
>DASZMF010000013.1:0-4680 GCA_035552035.1 Candidatus Angelobacter sp. | reverse complement strand
GTGGCGACGGCAGCCAGCCTTTCACAAGCACCCCCGCCCACCGGAGACTCCGGCGGCTTTGGCGGCAACATGGATTTCAATGAAATCGTGGAAGGCGCGACGGTATATCTGCCAGTAATCGCTCCCGGCGCACTGTTCTATCTGGGCGACGGACACGCAGCCCAGGGCGATGGCGAACTCAACGGCAACGCTCTGGAAACTTCCATGGATGTTGAATTCACCGTCGATGTAATTCCCGGCAAAAGCATTTTCTCTCCGCGCGTGGAATCACCCACCCACATCATCACCATGGGATTGTCCGGCTCACTGGACGACGCCTTCCGCCGCGCCACCGCCGATATGATGACCTGGCTCACAGATAAATACGCGCTCACTCCATCAGAGATCGCACAGGTGCTGGGCACGTCTTCGGAATATCACATCAGCGAAGTAGCCGACCGCAACGCCGGCATCGTGCTGATGATCAAAAAAGAGCGCCTGCAATCTCTACAACCTGCTCCGGCGAAGTAGAACAGCAACACCTTGAAACACAGAGGAACGGAGTAAGCAGAGGAAATGAAAATTGTTTTTACCGCGGATTTGCGCGGATGATCGCGAATCAAAAAAGCTGAAGAATCAAAGGTTGATATTTAAATCTATCAGTCCTCCGCTTACTCTGTTCCTCTGTGTTTCAAAGGTTTTTCCTGATCTGCGGCCATCAGCGTGGATCAGCGGCAAAACTCCTTTGTGTCCCTTCGTGTCCTTTGTGGTAAATGGTTCGGCTAAATTGCTGCGCGCGGAACGTAATTGCCATCTTCCAGAACCTGGCACGGCGCAACCTGTGGCGTGACCAGCGCTTCGCGCGGGATAATGAACGTCTGTTCCAGCGCATACTTGCCAGATATGGCTGCGTGCGGCACGCCATCTGTATAGACCATCCATGAGCTGCCCGGTGGGAACACCAGTTCCTGCTTGGGCGAGTTCTGCTGGAAGTCGGAATTTTCCTTGAGCCAGTCATGCAGATACAGCATGTATTCGTCATAGGGCGAGCGGTCTGGCACGGGCAGGCCAATCTTGCTGGCCATGTGAGCCAGCTTGCGGCCCAGCCCGCCGGAGTAGATTTTTTTTACCTGCGTCAGCTTGGGCAGAAAATCATGGAACGGTTCGCCCACATTCCACACGCGCCCGACTGACGGATTGATATTGGCAAACACCCGCAATATGCGCGCGCCATGCGTGGGCCGCGTGGGAAACGCATCCACGTGCAGCAGGTCATTGCGCTTATGCAATGACAGGTCGCGCCCCTGCTCTTCCAGAGGACGGAAGCTGGCGAAATCCAGCTTCATCTTGCCTGCGTATGGCGCAAGAAACTGCGAGATAAATTTTGTGACCGAAGCGGAGAAGCTGCGCATGATGGCATTCATACGATCGCGGTCCGGCGAGTTCTCATCCACGCCTTTCAGAATGTCCTTGGCCGGTCGATACGAAATATTTTTGTGGAAGCGCGAGCCTGTCTGCTTCTGTGAGAGCAGGAATTCCCGATCAGCATCAGGAAAATCAAAGGGCACATGGCTGAAAAACAGCACCTTGCCGCGCTCCAGCTGGTCGCAATGCCATGGAGCCTGCTTCAGGTCAAAATTGGTTACGTCCACAATTGCCGATGCATCTGGTGCCGCCATTGAGTCCCCATCCTCTTGATCAGCCAAATCCATTATCACTGGACATGATCAGAGAAAATGATACCGCGCTTCATCGTACGCGGCAAAGCATTCGCATTGAAACTGTTTCCTGACACGGGGTGGAGCAGGCCTTTAGGCCTGCGTTCAATTGCACCGAAACCGGCTTTAGCCACTGAGGGATCAGTTTCTGCGATATCAAAATTCAAGTTGCGCAAAAAAGGCGCGGAAACTTTCTTCCGCGCCATTTCAATTTACTAAAGCTCTTTCTACTTGCCTTTGTTGTCATTGCACAGCGCGCCATTTGTCACGCTGGTCAGCAAGCCATTCGCGGCAGTGATCTTCCGGCTGAAGCAGCCATCCGCGGAGCTGTTGGAGAAAAATTCCTGCGCGCTCTGCTGGCCCTGGAAGCCTGTGATGTTGAAGTTGGCGTCAAACACCAGCGTGTCGCTGGGCGTGACCGTGTTGGAGACCACGCTGAATGTGCTTGGACCGTCGCCGTGTTGTGTGGTTGCGCTCTGGAACTGCTGTTTCACCGTTGTAGTCTGGAATCCGCCGGAGCCATCTGCATTCACCACAAAGTTAATGTTCATGTCCAGTGGCCACTCAAACTGCTGCTGTATGCTGCCTCCGCCTTGTCCGTTGGTGCTGGTTTCAGACGAGATCGTCGTGCGCTGCTTGATGTTCTGTACAAACGCCAGATCTGTGATGTTGAAGTCCTGTCGGTTGGTGAATTGAATATTCTGGCGAACCGAGGTTTCCACCCGGCCGTGCGAGGTTTCAACAAAGCCTTCCACGCGATAGTCGCGTGTAGCGCTCACGGTAACAAAGCCGGTAATGGTCCCATCGGCAGCCGTGTTCAGCTTTTCAACCACGTTAGGTGAAGGCGGGCCAAGGGTGTTGCGCGTCAGCGCGCCGGTGATCTGCTTTGCTCCTTGGTCCTGGAAGACAAGCAGAGTAGCTGTGGTGGAAAAGCCGACGTTGGCGTTGAACACGCTCACCGCAACCTGGTGCGGCTGCCCGTTGCTGAGCAAGGCAGCGAACGGCGTCAGGTCAACTCGATAGGCCGGGAAGTTGAGTGTCTGCACGCCGGGAATTGGACGCCACAACAGTGGATCGATACCGCCGGTATAAATCCACGGATAAACCGGCGCGACACCCGCGGCAACGCCATCGATTGTGATTTCACTTTCGCGGAAGCCCGTGTTGCCGCAGCTTTGCAATTCAGTGGTTACGTCATTGGGCACACAGGTGTACCAGAACTCATCCACCGGCCCCTGGCTCTGCGATATCACGTCAATGAATGCCCGCTCCACGTTGGCCGGCAGGGTAAAAGTTTTCGCCAGCGTGTCAGTTGTCGTATTCAGGAAGGTTGTTCCACCCGTGGGATCAGAGGCCAGCGGCAAAATCATGTCAGCCGTCCGCGCTGCGTCTTCATGTCTGTCCAGCGGATAGAACTGCAGCGTCGCCGTTCCAAACAGCGAGCTCGTAAATTGACTGTTTACAATGTTGCCCAAATCCACGCGGCCGCTCTGCGTGGAGTTCAGCAGCGCAGAGTAATCAGTAAGGTCGCGCTCAATATGCCATGCGCGTGCTGTGGCTCCTGAAGGTTCAGAGGTGGTGCCGAAATAAACGTTGACGCCGCCAATCCAGATATTGGCTGTGCGGTCAAACTGCAATCCGGCCTGGATGGAAAAGTCTGCATTCAAAACCACCTTGGCCCATGGTCCTGGGCACGCGGCGGGAGGAGTAAAGGAAAATGGATGGCTTGAAAAATCCGCAAAAACATCATTGGCGAATAAAGTTACAACGCACGGAGTTGTGTTGGGACGCGCCAGCGCTGGATCAGCCGTGGCGGTATTGCCGGAACCAATCACCAGCCCTGGCGCGGGAATGGCCTGGGCTGAGAGTGCAAGAGTTGCGAGCAAGAAACACGCAACCGTAAATATTTTTGCCGTGAAGAAGAGAGAGAACGTTTTTTGCGTGGTAGCTGAGACGACGTGCATGACTGCCTCCATGGTGAGGGCCAAATTCTAATGACATGGAGGAAGCTGGTCAAACCATGGAACATAGCGCGCGATTCGCGCCAGGCAAAATCAGTTATGAATGGGGTCAATTATGAATAATGACTCCGGGCGAAATATGAACAATCCGAACAATACGCCCCGCCGGGCCAACCGCCCATCCTAGTCCACCAGCAAAACTCACCGCGTTGTAATCGCCATCGTCCTGGTGCAGCCAGCTTCGCCCGAAGTCGCCTGAGTCTTCAGCGCCGCTGGTGCCAACTACCAGCAGATGCAACTTTGTCATGCCAAACGCGCCCACGGCTGAGCGATAGCCCTGCGGCTGTAGCGCGGTCAGAGTCCAGCTTTTCCCCGCATCATGCGTAATGGCCACGTTGGCCCCTCCCTTCTTGGGCTCTTTGTAATCTCCGCCCACGGCCATTCCATCTTTCGCGCTCCAGAAGACCAGTGAGAAGATTCCCTGGGTGGCCGCGCCGTGAATGATCGGCGTTTCAGCAACAGTCCAGTTCACACCGCGATCAGACGAATGAAACACTCGCGCCACTGGGCCGCCGGTGGCAAACCAAACATCGTTTTTACCGAACGTCGCGATGCAGGTGCCGCTGGCGGCGAATGCTCCTTCTTTGGGCAAAGCGTCCGGCATTTTTTTCACCGGCACTGGATCCCACGTTGCGCCGTCTGATGTGGCGATCAGAGGAAACTTGCCGTCAACGGAGTCACTCAGAGCAATGCCGTGTGTGCTGTCCCAGAACGCAAAGCAATCATAAAAAGCGTTGGAGTTATAGTTGGTGAACTGGCGCTGCCAGATCTTGCCGCCGTCAGTCGTTTTATAAATGCGTGATTTTTCGCCTTCGCCAATGCTGAGCACGTACGCGGTGTTCTGGTCAAAAGCCTGTATGTCGCGGAAATCAAGATCGTCGGCCCCCACCACATCCATCTTCAGCCATTTTTTGCCGCCGTCCGTCGTGCGCAGTACTGTTCCCTTTGCGCCGCTGGCCCAG
>DASZMF010000012.1:0-2825 GCA_035552035.1 Candidatus Angelobacter sp. | reverse complement strand
TTCACAACTCCAAGATCATGGAGATTGCCAGCGGACTCATGGACCAGATTGGTCCCCGCCTGACCGGCTCACCCAACATGAAGAAAGCCAATGACTGGACCCGCGACAAGCTGAAAGAGTTTGGCCTGAATTCGCATCTTGAAGCCTGGGAGCCCTTTGGCCGCGGCTGGTCCAATGAATACGTAAACGTGCGCATGACCTCTCCTGATACGGCCACGCTCATTGCTTATTCCAAGGCCTGGACGCCCGGAACTGACGGCGTGGTGAAAGGCAAAGTGGTCCGGGTGAACGTCAACAGCCCGCAGGAATTAGAAAAATATCGCGGCAAGCTGGCTGGCAAGATTGTTCTTTACGGTGACGACCCAGAGATAAAGACTTCGTCCGATCCGCTGTTTGAGCGGCTCACGGACAAAGCTCTTGCCGATATCGGCAATTACCAGATTCCCAGCGAGCGCCAGAGTCCCGCATTTGCCGGATTTGCCCAGCGTGCTCGTATGTTCCGCGCCATTCTTAAGTTCTTTGACGATGAAAAAGTTATAGCCATTGTTGATCACAGCCGTGGCGCACTTGGTGGCGGCACGGTATTTGTCCAGCAGGGCGGCTCGTACAAAGTTGGACAAACCGTGGGCACCCCGCAGATTACTCTGGCGACCGAGCACTGGACCCGCATTGCGCGCATCCTGGCGGCCAAGCAGGAAGTTGAACTGGAGCTGAACGTAAAAAATACTTTTTATGATGGACCGGAATCGATGACGCAGAATGACACGATTGCGGAAATCCCCGGCACTGACAAAAAAGATGAAGTAGTCATGCTGGGCGCGCACCTCGACTCATGGCAGGCCGGCACTGGCGCGACCGATAACGGTGCCGGCACCATTGTGATGATGGAAGCCGTCCGCATTTTGAAAGCCTTGGACCTGAAGCCGCGCCGGACGATCCGCATTGGCCTGTGGAGCGGTGAAGAAGAGGGCTTACTGGGTTCAGCGTGGTATGTGCAGCACCACTTTGGGACGCGTCCGGAATCAAAAGATCCGGAGCGCAAGGGCGATCCCACACTCCGGCAGCGTGAGAACGGGCCCATGACGATTAAGCCGGAGCAGTCCAAGGTTTCGGTTTACTTCAACGTGGATAACGGCACGGGAAAAATCCGCGGCGTCTATATGCAGGAAAATGCCGCTGTCCAGCCGATCTTTGAAGCCTGGATGAAGCCTTTCCATGATCTTGGCATGGACACGCTGACCATGCGCAACACCGGCGGCACGGACCATCAGTCTTTTGATGCCGCGGGTATCCCGGGCTTCCAGTTCATACAGGACCCGATTGAATATGACACGCGCACGCACCACTCCAACATGGACGTCTATGATCGCCTGCAGCCGGAAGACCTGAAGCAGATGGCGGTGATTGTTGCGTCCTTTGTTTATATGGCGGCGCAGCGCGAGCAGATGTTCCCGCGCAAGCCGATTGAGAAAGAGCTGCCGCCACCGCCACCGGCAGACGACGCGGCTTCGCAGTCGCCAGTCACGAATCCGGCAGTGGCAGACCGTCCGCAGCAACCTAAGCCGGCAGACCAGAGGCCGCCGACGCCGCAGCCTGCGCCGAAGCAATAAGGAATGATCGCGTAGGGACGTAGCAGATTACGTCTCTACGCTAAAATAGAAACAGGGGATGCTCACAGAAGAAATCCTTGCGAGCATCCCTTTTCTTTTGCGCGTTTTCTTTTAGGCGCTTTTCCTTTTACACGTTTCTCTTTTACACAAGCAAATACGGCATACTGAAATCAGCAATTGCAGCGAAACAGAAGTGAATTTTAAGTAGTGAACTTCTTAAGTAGTGAACCCCAAGTGAATCTAGACAAGCTCAATCCTCAACAACGCGAAGCCGTGGAAGCCGTTGATGGGCCAGTATTAATCCTGGCTGGCGCAGGCAGCGGCAAGACCCGTGTGATTACCTTTCGCATTGTGCATCTGATTGAGGATAAAGGGGTTGAGCCGGATTCCATTCTGGCCGTTACGTTCACAAATAAGGCTTCTGCGGAGATGGCCGAACGCGTGGGCCAGTTGCTGGGTGGACGCACGCTGCGCAAGCCGCTCATTGCCACCTTCCACTCTTTTTGTGTGCGCGTTCTCCGCCGCGATATTGAAGAGATGAGGATTGGCGACACAGGCTACAAAAAAGATTTTGTCATCTATGACGCGAATGATCAGCAGGCGGTGGTTAAGGGCGTAATGCGTCGGCTGGGAATGGATGACAAGCAGCTCAAGCCGAGCGCGGTGCTCTCACGCATATCGCATGCCAAGAACCATATGCTTGATCCGCAGGAGATGTACCTGCAGTCGTCCGATCCGATCACAGAAAAAATCTCCCATGTTTTTGAGGAGTATCGCAAGGAGCTGCGTAAATCGAACGCGCTGGATTTCGATGATCTGCTTTTAGAGACCGTGCGGCTGCTCAAGTCGTCGGCAACGGTGCGCGAGCGCTATCAGCGGCGCTATGAATACCTGATGATTGACGAATATCAGGACACGAACCGCCCGCAGTATGAGTTGATCAAGCTGCTGGCCGGCACGCGGCACAATGTCTGCGTGGTGGGCGATGAAGACCAGTCGATTTATTCCTGGCGAGGCGCGGATATCCGCAACATTCTGGAATTTGAAAAAGATTTTCCGGAGGCGCGGATTATCCGGCTGGAACAGAACTATCGATCCACACAGGCGATTCTGGAAGGCGCGTCTGCCGTGGTTTCCAACAACACCAAGCGCAAAGGCAAAACCCTGTGGACAGCACGCGAAGGCGGCAACAAGATTGGCTATTATGAAGCGCCC
>DASZMF010000011.1:0-5064 GCA_035552035.1 Candidatus Angelobacter sp. | reverse complement strand
TTCAAAAATATCCGCTATGTCTGGGGATCAGCAGAGAAGATTCCTGCCGAAGACGGCTACTTCAGCAAAGTGCTCTCCGTGGAATCTTTTTATTACTATGCCGATCAAGCTAAGGCTCTGGATGAACTCCGCCGCGTGATGGCGCCGAAGGCCAGGCTGTTTATCCTGATCAATCTCTATAGAGACAATCATTATTCCTTGCGCTGGGTGAGCGAACTCAAAGTGCCGGTGCAGGCTTTGTCTGAGGCAGAATATAAAGCGCTGCTGGAAAAACATGGCTTCAAAAATGTGCAGGCACAGCGCATTCCTGATCGCAGCCCGACTCCGGAAACGTATTCCGGAAAATGGTTTAAAAATGCCGAAGAGCTGAAGGACTTCAAAAAGATCGGGGCGCTGTTGCTGATCGCAGAGAAGACTTAGCCGCAATACGAACATTTGCGTCTTTGAGATTGCCATCACTTTTCTGGCAAATTTGCCGGCAATCCGGGTTGGCAAAGCCCTTTGAGGCATAGCTTAGAAGTGATACCCTTAGAGTTGTTCTTGCCTTTGCGCGCCCGTAGCTCAGCTGGATAGAGCGGTTGCCTCCGAAGCAACAGGCCGGGAGTTCGAATCTCTCCGGGCGCACCATTCTTTACCTTTCGGCAAAGCCACCCGATGTGCATTCAACTTTCCTCAATAACTGCTGATTTATCCACACCTTTCGCACTTGCCTCTTTGCGGGCAGAGTTCTAAACTCGCGGGTTGCTTAAGAACAATCTTCTTATGAGCCAATCTTTATTACCCATTCAAACCATTGCGGGAAAGCTGAAATTACCCGACGCTTATTTTGAGCCCATTGGCCGCCATGGCGCCAAGCTGAACCTTGAGATCCTTTCTGATCCGGCGTTTCCGCCCCGGGGCAAACTGATTCTGGTAACGGCAACCACGCCAACGGCGTCGGGGGAAGGCAAGACTGTTACGTCGATTGGCCTTACGCAAGGGCTGGAATTTATTGGCAAGAAAGCGATCATTTCATCGCGCGAGCCTTCGCTGGGGCCGGTATTTGGCATGAAGGGCGGAGCTGCGGGTGGTGGAAAATCGCAGATCGAGCCCAGCCAGAAAATCAACCTGCATTTTCATGGTGATTTTCATGCGATTACTTCAGCCCACAATCTTCTGGCTGCACTGCTGGACGCGCATCTTTTTCACGGCAACGATCTTGATCTGGACGCCGCGCAAATTACGTGGCCGCGCACCATGGACATGAATGATCGCGCGCTGCGCCGCATTACCATTGATATCGGCGAGAAAAAAGCTGCGCTCACCCGCAACACCGGATTCGTGATTACTGCAGCTTCAGAAGTCATGGCAATTCTGGCGCTGGCGAGCGGATTGGATGACCTGCGTAAGCGTCTGGACGCGATTGTGATTGGCGTTACCCGAGCAGGTAAGCCTGTCCACGCCGCCGATCTGGGCGCGACCGGAGCGATGATGGCCTTGCTGAGTGAGGCCATTCTGCCCAATCTAGCGCAGACCACGGAAGGCACGCCGGCCATGGTGCATACGGGGCCGTTCGCCAATATCGCACACGGAACCAGCAGCGTGATTTCGCACAACATGGGAATTCGCCTGGCTGATTACGTGGTGAACGAAGCTGGTTTCGCCGCCGACCTGGGAGCGGAAAAATATTTTGATATTGTGATGCGCTCTTCGGGCATTGCTCCAGCATGCGCCGTGCTCGTCACGACAGTGCAGAGCCTGCGTAATCAGGGCGAAGGCGATCTCGACCGTGGCGCGCCCAATCTGGTGCGGCATATACAAAACCTGAAGCGGTTTGGCGTGCCAACGGTGGTGGCCATTAATCGCTTTCCCACAGATACAGAAGCCGACCTCAAGCGGCTGGCGGATTACTGTGAAAAAGAAGGCGCGGTTAGCGCCTTGAGTGAAGCCTTTACCAAGGGCGGCGCAGGCGCGGCAGCCCTGGCGGAAAAGGTGGTGGAAACAATTGAGAAGAATCCCAAGCCCAACGTGCAGCCTATCTATCCGCTCAATGACTCTCTGGAGAAAAAGATTGAGAGCGTAGCCACAAAAATTTATGGAGCAGCCGCTGTAGCTTTCAGTGACAAGGCACGCGCCAAGCTGCAACAGTTCAAGGATTGGGGATTTGCGGAGCTGCCCGTTTGCATTGCGAAAACGCAGTATTCTTTCTCGGATAACCCCAAGCTGCCGGGCGCGCCCACTGGCTGGACACTGAATATTACTGACGCATCACTCTCTGCCGGCGCTGGATTTATTGTGGCCATTGCAGGCAATATGATGCTGATGCCGGGATTGCCCAAAGTCTCTCGTGCGGCCACTGTGGATGTGAATGCAAAAGGCGAGATTACCGGGATATAACACTTAGCTGACCCATTCTTCCCTAAACGCGCTGACGTCCGCCCAGGGCACGCGCCGGCAGCATAATGATGGCCCGCAGAAACTCGAGTACTCCGCCCACCGCAATGCCGACAATACGAAAGGGAAGAAGAAGCAGCCAGATCAAGGGATAGAGGATGAGCGCCATCAACGCCAGGGGCCAGCAAAGTACAAAAAAAATGCACCAAAGGATAAAAGTCATGGATTCCCTCTGCCATGATTTACGTTCTGGAGACCCAAAAGGTTCCAAAATCAATTTTATCAAGAAGTCTTATTTGCCCCAGAGAACCGCAATCATTCTTCCAGCAGGTTAGAACGAAGTTTCTGCCGTGGAAATGATCTTGAACGGCTTGGAAGTAAAGGGCAGATCAATCGCCTCACAGCTATAGGTGAGCCGGAATGCGGTTGTGCTGTTCTGTAAGTTGAGCGCCGCGCCAGGCTGGATCAGCAATGCGCCATTGATAAAACCGGATGCGCCGGAATTAAGAGTAACGTGACCAGTGGCGGACTGTATAACCACAATCCCATTCCAGTTCAGTGAAGCGTTGGTGATCTCAAGTGCACTGGGGATGATAAGTATTCCGTAGCCGCTCAATGAAGCGCCGCTCTGCAGCGCCAACGTCTGGTCTGTTACCACAACAATAGCAGGATTGGTGCTGGTGCCATAGCTGGGAGCCAGACTGGCCGCTGAGACCGTGAGGTAATTCGGATCGCTCATGCTTGCAGTGACAAAATTATTGATTGCCTTGATGCCGTTGTTGACGATAGCCGCCGAACCCGGTTGGTAAACGCTGGCATCGCTCTGGTTGCCCTTGCCGCCGGTGAAAGGCGCAGCGCCATCGGTCGGCAGGCTGACAATCGGAATATGGGCGCCGGTGACAGCGGAGGATGCAAAAAGCTCAGGCGCCGCCAGGTCCAAATTCGTGAAACACGCTGGGTTTGTTGGATCACAAGCGCCGCTGGGATCGGGTGCTCCGGTAGGATCACTGTGATGGTGTCCACCGTGGCTGTCATCCGAGCCTCTGCCGCTGCCGCCAGATGAACTGCCGCTGCCGCCGCTACTGCTGCTAGTGCTTGTGGTCGTAGTCGAAGCGCTGCTTGTTATGAATCGCGGTATTGCATCTGTGCCGCGTACCCACCACAATCCAGCGGTGCATATGTTGCCATTCAAACCAGTTCCGTCAGCGGCGCAAGATGCATTTGCCTGCGCTACAACGCCGCTCCGGACCTTGTTCAAGGATTGCTCAAGCTGCGCGGTACCGGCCGCAGTGTCTGTGGCCAACGGGGCAATAGCAGAGCAACTGGCGGAGGTGGATAAAGTGCCATCCAGCTTGTGCGGACGGCCATCCAATCCGATGGACGGGATACCAGTGCTGTTGCTGAGTACAGGCGCTATAGTTGTTGCTCCTAAAGTCACCGTTCCAGCGGGGCGGATGGAGGGCGCAACAATCTCAGCGCTCAGCATTTTGCGTGAGGCGGTTGGGGTATTTGTTTGTGCCGTGGCCGCCAGAGACGTCAACATATAGACGGTCTGCATGCCATTCGCATCACAGGAGGGTGTAGTGCCTCCGGGCGAGAGCTGTTCCGTTACGCCGTCCCAGCAAACTCTTGTGTCCAGTGAGGCAGCAGCGCAGGAGTCGGTTGCAGGGTTATAGGATCCGTCCACGCAATAACGGTCAGCAATCCGATTGGTCTTCATCGTGACGCGAATCCATTTGTAGCCCAGCTGCGTGGCTGACGCGATGGAATACTGCGCTGGCAGGCTCCAGTTTGGCGTACCCGGAAGAGTGCTGCACTTTGTGTCTTTTGCCGCCACGCCAGAAGCGTAAGCATGGCAGAGCTGGTCGTCAAAGTAGGGGCTCGTTGGATCTGTGGGATCCACTGTTTCTCCCCCGGCCGGGTTTAACACATACAAAACGCCGCCAGCGTTGCCGGTAACATCCTGGGGAAGAAGATCTGCCAGGCCTCCCGGTGTGCTGGAGGGATACTTTACGCGGTCGCGTATTTCTTCCAGTCCAGAGCGGGCAGCGTAGTAGCGACGCAGGCTGCTGCTATAGTTCGCGTCAATCCGTGTCTCCGTGGTGGAGGCCAGCACCATGAACAATCCAATAGCGGAAAGCAGCAACAGCGCAAACAAGGCCAGCAAAAGCGCTATTCCGCGCTCGTTACCCCTTTTCGCTTTGGCCATCATCTTCGTCATCTACTGATTCAACCTCGAGGTTGCTGACATTGACGTACGGATCAAACCATCGGTCTCTTTATCCTGTTTGCTCAACAGGCTGAGATTAATTTTTACCGTCTTAATCGTGGCGATCAGCGCAGCTGAGGCGCGAATATCGACTCCGCCTGCTACGTTAATCTGGTTTCCGTTCTGATCGTAGTACGCAAAAAGGTCTTCGCCAGATTGCCCTGCACCAACTCCTGGAGGCAAAACATATTGCGTCTCAGTGTAATTCGGTGTTGTGGGCTGGCTAAAAGAATCTGCGTCATTTTTTTGTATCGCGCTACGCCTGATACAGGGGCAGGTTGGATCATTGGGATCAGAAGCCACGTAATTAATCTGAACACTATACACCGTGCCATCATTATTCACGTCGCCTTCCAGCAAAATTTGCGTGGGTGAGACGCTCACCAGCCCGGCAGCCACCTTGGACGGAAACAGTGATGGGT
>DASZMF010000010.1:0-1655 GCA_035552035.1 Candidatus Angelobacter sp. | reverse complement strand
ATGCCCCGGCGTTTGGATAATAGTATGAAAATCAGGTAAATAGCTGGGTACAAATAAGTGTGCGCTGGTTTAAAATTTTCCATCTAATGCCGATATTAGGTGAGTCGGACATTTTGTACGGACAGGATTTAGGACCCGATGGGCGCTAAGAAAACTTTCATCACTTCGTCGATCTGCCTGATGGCTGTGGCCGCCACGCTGCCAGCCTTTGCCGCAAACAGCTATACCACTACCACGACTCATCACCGTCGCGCGCACGTACGCCGTGTGGCCTGGAACCCGGTTCTGCGCGGCTCCATGGACTCCATGGTTCGGCAGAATGAAGAAATCGACCGCCTGCAACTGCCACGCATTGCCGACAACGACCAGTTACAAGAGCTGGAGCGCACACAGGAGCTGGTTCCGATCCAGGAGAGCCGTGCCCTGCGCATTAATCCGTCACTCCAGGCCGACAAGAAGTTTTGCCGCCCGTGGTGCAATCAGTTTCTGCAGGACATGAGCGAAGCCTATTTCAAGCAGTTCCATATGCAACTGCAGGTTAATTCCGCGGTCCGTACCATGGAACAGCAGCAGCAGCTTCGCCGCCACAATGGCAATGCAGCGCCAGAAGTTGGCGAGCATGCTTCCTCTCATCTGGCTGGAATCACCGTGGATCTGGCCAAGCGTGGATTGACCCGCGCACAGCATACGTGGATTGAAGAATATCTTAAGAACCTGCGCGATCAGGGCCTGGTTGAAGCCGCGGAAGAACGCCGGCAGGCTTGCTTCCATGTAATGGTTTCAGACCGCTATACCGAATGGCGCGAAGCGAACCAATTGGCTGATAAAATCGTCAGAGAATGAATCAACAACGTTTGTTTGCATGCTTCCTGCTGCTTTCAAGCTTAGCGTTCGCTCAACATCAACCGCAACACAAGAAGGCCGCTGCTACGCGTCCTAAAGCCGACACAGCTGCGGCCATCCACCAGTCTGCCCTTATCATTGATACCCACGCAGACACACCACAACGCTTCCTGGACGAAAACTTTGACCTTGGCCAGAACACGCCTGTCTCTGAGGGCCACATTGACCTGGAAAAGATCAAGCAGGGCAATCTAGGAGCAGAGTTCTTCTCTATCTGGGTCGAGCCCGAATTCAAGGGCCATTACGCAAAACGCGCCATGGACCTGATTGACAGCGTTTATGAGCAGGCCACCCGGCATCCTGACAAAATGACCATGGCGTTTACCGCCGACGATATTCTGCGCGCGCATGATCAGCATAAGTTTGCCGCGCTGATGGGCATTGAGGGCGGCCACGCGATTGAAAATGACATGCGGCTTCTACGCGACTTTTACCGCATGGGCGTCCGTTATATGACGCTGACCTGGTCCAACACCAACGAGTGGGGCGATTCTTCCGGCGACATTCAAGACCCCAACGTAAAACACCATAATGGCTTGACCGATTTTGGCAAAGACGTGGTCCGCGAAATGAATCGGCTGGGCATGATCGTGGATATTTCTCACGTTTCCGACGCCACGTTTTATCAAGCTCTGCTGGTGAGCCAGGCGCCGGTGATTGCGTCGCATTCATCGGCCAGAGAGCTGACCAACCAGCCACGAAATATGACTGACGACATGCTCCGCGCCATGACTCACAATGGCGGCGTGGTG
>DASZMF010000009.1:0-3665 GCA_035552035.1 Candidatus Angelobacter sp. | reverse complement strand
GAGAAGGCTTTTCCTAAGCTGGGTGAGACAACCACGACCAACGATGTGTTGAAGATGTTGAGTGAATCCTGAATGATTTGCGGCAGAAATTACTTCTGCTCGAGTTTTTCGAGCCCAAATCTTTCCAGCTTGACATAGCGCGATCCGCCCTTTTGCGGCTGGCTCTGATACAAAAAAAATTCGCGGGCGGTCATCTCGCCGAACTGTTGCGACGGATTTGATGCCAGTGTCTGTAACTCGTGTAGCGGATGGTCGCTGCACCGCGCCAACGTGAGATGTGGATGATAGGACTTCTCTTCGCGAGCGATGCCGATCTTCTCCAATGCCACGTCAACGGCAGATGCCAGTTGTAGCAATTCTTTTCCACCATCTACGCCAGCCCAGAAAACGCGCGCCGCATTTGCGTTGGGGAAGAAGCCCACGCCGTCGAAACGAACGCTGAAGGGCATAGCTTGAATGGAGGCCAGCGCGGTCTTTATCTCTTGCACACGGGCGTCACTGACTTCGCCGATGAACTTTAACGTTACGTGCAGGCCTTCCACTCGCGCCCAGCGGGCATCTGGCGCCAGAGCACGGGCGCGTTCCATGTATTCGGTGAGGGCCGTTCGGATTTCCGCCGGGATATCCAGTGCAATAAAGATGCGCATGTCACATGAGCTTGCGCCGGACCATATCCAGCGCCTGTTGCGTGGCCCAGCGGCGTATGCGGTCGCGGTCACCAGGGAAGGTGCGTTCCACCACTTCAGTTTTTTTATCGTCCGCCAGCGCGGTAAAGACCAGGCCGATTGGCTTCTCTTGCGATCCACCACCGGGACCGGCTACGCCGGTAATGCCGATGCCAAATGTTGTTTTACATTTGTTGCGAATGCCTTCAGCCAGCGCCATGGCAACCTGGCTGCTGACGGCACCATGTTCCGCGATCAATTGCGGAGGCACGTCAGCCAGAGCCGTTTTGAGTTCATTGCTATAGACCACGGCTCCGCCCATAAAGTAGCGTGAGCTTCCGGGGATACTCGTAATCCGGTCGGCCAGCAAGCCGCCGGTACATGATTCAGCCACGGCCAGCGTGGCTTCACGCATGCCCAGGAAGTAGCCCACAATCTGCTCCATGCTGTCGCCCTTGCTGGAGAAAACGGCGTCTTCAAATTCGTCTTCCAGCGCGGAAGCCAGAGTGTCCACGCGCTGCTGGGCTTCGTCCATGGAATCTGCCTGGGCGCGCAAATGCAGCTGCACTTCACCGGGAGTTCCGGCGAGGATGGTGGTCTCAACTCCCTGTGCGGCTTTGTAAATGGGAGCGGCGCGCTTATCGACCATGGACTCGCCGATCATTCCGATCTTTAACTCACGCAGAGCAATGTGTTTTTCCGGAAGAAGTTTTTTTAGGCGATCAACGCAGTGATCTTCAAACATGCCGATGAGTTCATGCGGCGGGCCGGGCAGCAGAATAATAATGGCGCTGCCGTTTTCATCGTTAATATGCAGGAACTGGCCGGGGGCTGAGCCGCGCTTGTTGTCCAGGGCGTCTGCGCCGGTAATGACGTCGCCCTGGCGCTCATTATTTTCTGACATCTTCCATCCGCGCGAGGCAAAGCGTGCGCGCAGGTCTTCCACAATGCGGGCATGCCGTTGCAGAGGACGCCCGAGAACTTCTGCCACGCACTCACGCGTGAGGTCGTCTTCGGTTGGCCCCAGGCCGCCGATGAAGATGACCACGTCAGCACGGGACAGCGCAATATGCGCCACTCGCAGCAGATCAGAGCGGCGGTCGCCCACAATGGTTTTGAAACTTACTTCCACGCCCAGGCGGTTGAGCTGCGCGGTGAGGAAAAGGGAATTCGTGTCCTGACGATAGGGCGTCAGCAACTCTGAACCAATCGCAATAATTTCAGCGTTCACTAGAGCAGTTTAAATCAGATGCCGTTTAAATGAGAGGAAGGCCCTGCACATCCCATGCGAGATGGAAAACGGAATTGGTGGTGACCATGACCAGCCCGGTGCGGGAAAAGGCCAGACCAACCAGGCCGTGGCCGGCAATCACCAGACTGGCGCGTTTCTCTGGCGTGATTCTTATAATGCCGCGCTTGCCACCCAGCGAGGCTGCGACATAGAGATTGCCGTGACTGTCAAAAGCCAGGCCCTGGGGCCGTCCCAGACCGCGGTAGAAAATGGAGACTGTGCCGTGCGTATCGATGCTGTGTACCACATCAAAGCTCGAAGTGGTTGGGCCGGTGACGTAGAGCGTGCCGTCCGGCGAAAATGCCAAGTGGTAAGCGGATATGCTGGGCTCCAGGGTGGCAAAGACAAAAATCTGGCGATCCGGCGCGATGCGCCAGATGGTTCCGCTGCGGTCACCCACGTATAAGTTGCCCTGCTTATCAAAGGCGATTCCCGTGGCTACGCCTATGCCTTCAGCATACGTGCTGAGAGTGCCGTTCGGGGTTACGCGATAAACTGTGCCGTCATAGCGCGAAGAAACATAGAGCTGACCCTGCGGATCAAAGGCCATGCCAGTGGCGTTCATCAAGTCAGGCAGAAACGGTTTGTGATTGCCATCTGAGTCGATCTTGTAAATGGCGACAGGAACTTTCTGTCCGCGTCCGCCGGAAAATGTAACGTAAATATTTCCGTCGCGATCAATGGCCGGATTGGCCACCGGATGCAGGCTTTCCTTCACCAGTTGGGCAATGCTCAGTTCGCGGCCGTTGCTGACCGTTCCGTTTGTCTGGACTGTGACCTGGCCGGAGTGTGCGCCGTGTGGAACACGAGCAATCAGAAAATCTTCTGAACTTACCACCAGCGAGCCGCGCATACCGCTAAAGGAAATTTCAGGCCGGGCCAGTTGTGGCGGCTTCAGAGCGCGACCCGTGACCTTGACCTCGCCTCCAGGCAATGACGCCGAGGGATCGATGGCGTCTATATAAGGAGCGCCATCAGAACTTTTTTTGCCCAGCAAACTTTCTGTAATACCCATGGAGGTGTGGCCCTAACGCGCTATAAAGTGTATCCAAATCTGCAACAGGACAAGCGCGTACAGCCCTGCTCCAACGTCATCCATCATAATTCCGGTCCCGTGCGGCAGTTTTTCCAGCCGACGTAGAGGGAACGGCTTCACTATGTCAAAGCTACGAAAGAGTATAAAACCCGCCAGCAGGTATTTCCAATTGGCCGGAACTCCAATCAGGGCAATCATTTGCCCGGCAACTTCATCAATTACTACGAAGCCCGGGTCTTCGCGTCCGCTTTCTCGCTCCACAACAGTGGAAGGCGCGATACCAATCAGGGTAATCGCGACGGAAGCCAGCAATGCCGCGGGCAATTGCCACGCTGGTTGCAGCCAGAGGCAGGCAGCCCACCACAGCACAACCGTGACCAAAGAAGCCCATGTGCCCGAGCCGGGTTGCAGATGGCCAATACCGAAGAAGGTGGCGATCATCCAGGAGAGGCGTGATTTGGGGGACGTGGATGGCATTGATTTTTAAAGTTGATTCTCTAAGGATACGTTATCCGGTATGAAAAAAGGGCCGTGTCGGCAAAATTGATTTAGTCAATATTGCTGGCGCAGCGTTTTCTTGCTTCCATTTTTCTCCTATTGACAGTCGATACAAGTGCGCATATTCTACTTTGCACTATCGATATTCGATATGAGATAAAAACATGAGCAGAAT
>DASZMF010000008.1:0-29368 GCA_035552035.1 Candidatus Angelobacter sp. | reverse complement strand
TGTAACCTGAAACACTTAAGCTGCTTTTTCGACAGCGAGTAACTTCAAAAGGGTCTGGGCCGCGGAAGTCGATGACGCAGGATTCTGCCCTGTAATCAAGCGGCCATCGGTAATGGAGAAGGGCTGCCAGTTGGGCACTTTCTCAAAAATTGCCCCGAGCCGCTTGAGTTCATCCTCCACGAGAAACGGAACAACCTTGGTAAGTTGTACGTCCGCCTCTTCCTCATTGGTGAAACCCGTTACGCGTTTTCCCTTCACTAGCGGCGCACCGTTATATGTGACGTGACGAAGCACGCCCGGAGAATGGCACACTAACGCAATGGGCTTGCCTGAGTTGTAGAAGGACTCAAGCAGAGCGATCGAGATTGGAGATTCAGCCAGGTCCCACATGGGGCCGTGTCCGCCAACGTAGAACACCGTATCGAAGTTTTCCGCCTTCATGTCGGCAAGCCTGGCTGTGTGAGCGAGTGCCTCTTGGGCGGCCTCATCCTTCTTGAATCGCGACATTGCGGGCGTTTGACTTTCGGGAAGATCGCTCTTCGGATCAAGGGGTGGCTGCCCACCTTTGGGAGAAGCGAGTGTAAGTTCAACACCTGCATCTCTAAAAACGAAATAAGGCGCCGCGAACTCTTCGAGCCAGAACCCTGTTTTGCGACCCGTGTCGCCAAGTTGATCATGCGACGTCAAGACCATCAATATCTTCATGTTCCTTCTCCTTTTGTCCTTTTCATGCGCCGCGCGCGTGGAAGCGGCGCACAATTCCATCACACCAGAAGCGCTGGAGTCGGACAATTGGACGAAGGTATTGCTTGATATTTTTGCATCGGGCAAGACCCACCGCAGCCATGACGGATTTATGTCGCAGAGACGTTGTGGGATAAACAACAATGCGTGTACAAGGCATGTGCTGCCGGATGCACTCCTTCAGCATACAAAGGTATCGCACAATACCTTCGTCTAATAGATGTCTCTTCGCACTCATGATGTGATGATGAAGGGTGCATTGGGTTTGCGCTTGCTGGTTCGTTGCAGCCCATGCGTCACCATTTACATGTTTCAAGAATATGCAAGCAGCTCGATAAGTCAGATCGCCGGATAAAAAAGGAGAATGTATGGTAACCGCAACAACTGCAACGATGATCACGCGTCCGCCGCTGCCCCCATTTACACGTGAGAGCGCCATTTTAAAAGTTCGATTGGCCGAGGACAGCTGGAATGGCCGCGATCCGGAAAAAGTTGCGCTGGCATATGCAATTGATTCGCGCTGGAGAAACCGTTCAGAGTTTGTGAATGGCCGGCCAGACATCATCGCCTTTCTCACTCGCAAGTGGACAAAAGAGTTGGACTACCGACTGATCAAGGAAATGTGGGCGTTCACGGAAAATCGCATCGCTGTGCGTTTTGCTTATGAATCGCACGATGATTCCGGAAATTGGTCTCGTTCATACGGCAATGAAAACTGGGAGTACAACGAGGACGGTCTGATGCGATTGAGATTTGCCTGCATCAATGACCTTCCCATCAAGGAAGCAGATCGCAAATACCGTTGGCCGCTCGGTCGCCGGCCGGATGGCCATCCTGGGCTTAGCGAACTTGGTTTGTGACGTCTTAAGCAATCCTAGAACGTCGGACCATTTATCGATTCGGCAGCGAATATGTGCGTCAAGACAATCAAGTCCTGGGTACATGGCAAGGGGAGCTCAAAAGGCTTTGGCTGCCCTCGCCCCGCGCCAATTCATCTGAGGTGCGGTAGCCGATCAGAAACCGTCAACATCAATGATTGCCTTGCTGAAAGCCTCGGGAGCCTCCTGCGGCAGATTGTGTCCAATGCCGCCGTTGATGGTCCGGTGCTCATATCTGCCCGAGAATTTATTGCGATAGGCTGCGGGTTCCAGATGTGGCGCGCCATTGGCATCGCCTTCCATCGTAATTGCGGGGACAGTGATAGCCGGTCCCTGGGCAAGTTTCTTTTCCATGTCGTCATATTTCGGCTCGCCTTTAGCGAGTCCAAGCCGCCAACGATAGTTGTGGACCACAATGGCAACGTGATCAGGGTTGTTGAAGGATTCTGCGCTGCGATCCAAAGTGGCGTCAGTAAAAGACCATTTTGGCGAAGCAAGCTGCCAGATGAGTTTGGCAAAGTCACGCCTGTATTTGTCATAGCCCGCGCGCCCGCGCTCGGTTGCAAAATAATATTGGTACCACCACTGCAGTTCCGCGTTTGGTGGCAAGGGCGTCTTGCCGGCTTCCTGGTTGCCGATCAGATATCCGCTAACAGAAACAAGAGCCTTACAGCGTTCTGGCCAGATTGCCGCAACGATATCGGCAGTTCGCGCTCCCCAATCAAAACCAGCAATGACGGCCTTTTCAATTTTGAGCGCATCCATCAAAGCGATGGCATCGACCGCAAACGCCCCTTGTTGTCCGTTTCTAACCGCGTCATTCGAAAGAAAACGCGTGGGGCCATAGCCCCGCAGATACGGCACAATCACTCTGTATCCAGCAGATGCCAGCAGAGGTGCTACATCGACAAAACTGTAAATGTCGTAAGGCCAGCCGTGCAGAAGAATCACCGCGTGGCCAGTGGTGGGGCCGGCTTCCGCATAGCTAACGTTCAAAGCGCCGGCATCGATCTGCTTTAGCGGCCCGAACGATGCGTTCTTGGCGCTCATTGGGGAATTCATCATCGCTGGCGAAATCATCTTTGGCGAAACGCCACTGGCGGCCGCAAAGAGTGAAGGCCGGACGAGCAGTGTTGCTCCAGCGGAAAAGCCAGCCATGGTCAACAGTCCACGACGCGATATTTTATTTGTCAGCTTCACTAACAGCCTCCTTAGTGATTGGCGAAACTGTCATCCCATATATTCGTAACTGATCTCACATAGTCAGGACGACCCTGAACTCCGCCTGCCCGCTCATCATTCGAGCGTAGGCTTCAGCAGCCTTTTCAAGCGGATATTTTTCGATCATGGCGCGAACACCGGTCATCTCCGCAAAGCGGAGTGTGTCTTCAGAATCGGTGGGAATTCCTGCAGACCACCCGTGGATTCGCTTCCTGCCAAATATCAGCTGGGCAGCCGCCATCTCGATGGGGTCGGATGGAGCTCCTACCACCATAAGCGTGCCATTTACTCCCAAGCCGCCGATTAGGGCCGACATCGATTTTCCGCTGGGTGCAGTCGCCAGAATCGCGCTTGCGCCGCCTAGTTTCTGCAATTCAGCTGCCGGATCCACCGCAGCACTGTCGATATAAATATCCGCGCCGAGTTTTTTCGCCAGCACAGCGTTACCTGGGCCGCGACCTATAGCAGCTACGCGGTATCCAAATTTCCTGGCGAACTGAACTCCCAGATGGCCAAGCCCGCCAATCCCCTGGATGGCAACCAGGTCGCTCGGCAATGCACCGCTGTGCCGGAGAGCATTGAAGGTTGTAATGCCAGCGCACATCAGCGGGGCCGCTTCCGCTGCATCAAAAGATTCGGGCATGTGGGCCAGGGCTTCCACGGGCGCCACCATGAATTCCTGGTAACCACCGTCATAACTGACTCCGCAAATCTGTACATTCGCGCAATTCACGAAATCCCCTCTTCTGCATGCAAGACAAGTTCCGTCCTGGCCGCCGTGCCAGCCGACTCCAACGCGCTGGCCTTTCTTCCAGACTTGAACACCGGCGCCAAGTGCGTCGATGACGCCAGCAACTTCATGACCGGGTACACGCGGATAGGAGATCGGAAATATGCCTTCCTTGGTGATTACGTCGCTGTGGCACACTCCACAGGCTTGAACGCGAATCCTCACCTGTCCCGGGCCGGGCTCTGGAATTTCCCGCTCGACAATTTCAAAGTCAGCTCCGGGTTTGGGGACCTGCACTGCTTTCATCTTAGGCATAACCGTCCTCCTGAATTGATCTGCTTTGCGTCAACTAAGCTGCTGCTACTTCATGAATCCGCGAACGAGCTGTGCAATTTCATCTGCTGCTGTATCGAGCGCGAAATGGCCCGCATCCAGAACGTGAACTTCAGCCTTCGGCACATCCTTACGATATGCTTCAGGTTCTGACAGATCAAATGAGAGGTCATGCTTGCCCCAGATCACCAGCAGCCGCGGCTGCTTCTCTCGCATCCAGGCCTGCCACTTGGGATAGGAATCAACATTCGTTCGATAGTCGTAGAACAAGTCGCTCTGAATCTCTGCCTGGCCGGGCTGATTGAGAAAATAGAATTCATCCATCCAGAGATCAGGGTTATAGCGATCCAGGTTAGGATCATCGCCGACGTGGCGTGTCCGTGTAGGTGGCAGGGAAAGTAGATTCGTGCGCAGCGCGCTTTCATTAGCCGCGCGATCAGCCCAGAAAGCACGGCGCGGCTTCCAATTTGCACCCAGACCCTCGTTGTGTGAGACAGCGTCTTGAACAATGAGCGCTACAACGCGCTCCGGATGCGCCAGTACCATTCGGAAGCCTACCGGCCCGCCGTAATCCTGCATGTAAAGCGTGTAGTGCGAAAGCCCGAGGGCCTCAGTAAAGTGATTCATGATTTCGGCGTAATGGTCAAAGGTGTATGCGAATTTCTTCGGCTCCGGCCAGTCGCTGTGTCCAAAGCCAGGGTAGTCCGGCGCAATCAGGTGATAACGGTCGGCAAGCCGGTCAAAGAGAGGCTCAAACATGCGTGAGGAAGAGGGCAGTCCATGCAGCAGAAGAAGTGTGGGCGCATCTTTGGGGCCGGTTTCGCGATAGAAAATGGAGAGTCCGTCTATTTGTATGGTGCGATAAAAAGTCTTCTGCGGCAAAGGACGTTCCTTCCTCTGGGAGTGAGCCTGCGCAAACGATATATGGCCCAGAAGTAATAATGATGCGAATATCAGAGAAGCCGACAATAGTTTGCGCGCTTGATAGTGGTAGTTCACTGCGGCAGCTCTTCACTGGACTGCTCGCGTACAAGGTACTCGGCGTACCAGTCGGGCCAGTTTGGGTCGGCTGCGCCAATACGCTTTTCATGGTTGCCGTGGGCGGCCGCCGCACGCCGTAGTGCGCTCGCCAGGTCCCTTATGGAGCTGAACGAGGTCACGCCAGAGTCGACACGTCCAGGAAATCGTTTCGTGACTTCTTGCAACAACCAGCCGTTGCCATCGGGATCGCTGAAGGTCACGAACGATCCGTAACTGCCACGCTCAGGAGCCACGCCGCTGACCCGGCCATCATTGCCAGTAAATCTGCAAGCATATCCTTCGGAACAGTGGAATACTTCGCTCGGGGCGACGCCGCTCGCGACGAGTTCATTGCGCGCACTCTCAATGTTAGACACGATCAGGTACAGGCCCTGGGCTGTACCTGGCCCGCCCGCCGGGGCATTCTTACCAAATAAGTTCTTACCGAATTGAATTGAACACTCGGAGCCAGGAGGCGTGAACTGGATCAAGCGGGAATCGGGACCAGAAATAACGTCAGCGTCAAGTCTCCATCCGAGCCTCGCATAAAACTCCTTCGCGCGATCAACATCGGAGACAGGAATGACGACGACCTCAAGCTTCATATCAACTTTCACCGCGCTCGCGTCTGTGGCGTCGTCATTCTGGATTTCATCCTTTAGGTTTGCCATCTTTATTTCCTCCTTTAGGTTCATTTAAATCGAACGCTAGATTCGTGCGAGCGTCAACCAATTGCATCACCATATTCTTGATATCTGCCGGAAATCGAGAGGGGAGAGATTCAGATAACCGAAGCTCCCCCACTATTTTGTAACGTTAGACAGCCTTGGCCAGTCCCGCGTTGCGCAGCGATCTGAACCCCGTGCGCAATTCTGAAACAAAAAGCTGGGGCTGTTCCCAGGCGGCAAAGTGGCCGCCTTTTTCGAGCTTGTTGTAATGGATAAGTTTGGGATACGCCCGCTTTGCCCAGCTCTGCGGGGCTGCGTAGATCTCGTCGGGGAAGACGCTCACGGCGACCGGGATCGTGACGTTCTTGACGTCAAAAAAGCCTGCTTTGGCCGTGATGAGATTGTCCCAATAAAGACGCGCGGAAGAGACGGCAGTATTCGTTACCCAGTAGAGGGTGATGTTATCGAGAATATCGTCCCGTGTGAGTCCTTCGTGTTGTCCCTCAAACACGCGCGCGATGAGTTCATAACTCCGCGCATCGTGGTCAAGAATCCAGGCTGCCAGGCCGACGGGTGAATCCGCAATCGCGTAGAGCGTCTGCGGGCGGAGCGCCATCTCATTGGCATAACCCAGCCCTTTTTTATAGAAGAAGTCGAGCTGGTCCCAGGCGTTCCGTTCCTCAGAAGAAAGGCTGGCTGGCGGAGGGGTACCCAGCGAAAGTGCCTTGGAAATCTCGGGTGGAACCGTAGCCGCCATGTTTGTGGAAATGCCAAGCAATTCAGGCGGCACCTGCAATGCCATCTGCTCTGAGACAGCGTTTCCCCAATCGCCGCCTTGTGCCACAAAATGCGTGTATCCCAGGCGCTTCATCAGCACCGTCCATGCTCGCGCGATTCGTGCAGGGTCCCAACCGGGCGCAGTCTGCTTGCCTGAGAATCCGTGGCCCGGCAGCGATGGAATCACGACATGGAACGCGTCCGATGCGTTTCCGCCATGTGTCGTAGGACTGGTAAGTGGGTCGATGACCTTTAGCTGCTCAATGATCGAGCCGGGCCACCCGTGCGTGATAATGAGCGGCAACGCATTTTCATGCTTCGAGCGAACATGAATGAAATGAATTTCCAGCCCATCAATTTCTGTAACGAATTGCGGTACAGCATTCAGCTTCGCTTCGCACTTGCGCCAATCGTGATCGGTAGCCCAATAGCGGGCCAGTGCCTGGGTGGTTGCCAGCTGCACGCCTTGTGAATCGTCCGTGACGGTTTCCCGTTCCGGCCATCTCGTCGCCTTAATGCGCCTGCGTAATTCAGTAAGTTCCGCTTCCGGAACATTCACATGAAACGGACGAATAGCTGTCTTAACACCGCCTGCCTGTTGTGAGTCATCAGTCACACTATTGGTCATAGCGTTTGCCCTCGTGTAAAAACCGTGAAGATTAAGTGAGCCTGCCGCAACAGCTGCCGCGGCAGCTTTGCAAAAATGGCGACGAGTGAAACCGGATGTTTCTGCCATGCCTGTTACCTCCGGAGGGCACACTGGCTCCGGCTGCCGCTCACGGGATTGCTGTGCAGTACTGGTTTGGGGCACGGATGTCCTCCGTGGGAAATCACAACAGAAGTCTCGATCCGGAACAATCAGACGATGGTATTGGGGGATACTTTCGTATCGTTCGCCGGTAAAAGCACATGGTGCGCAACGCCTCGGAGGCCATGAGCACGATTCAGGATCGACCACGGGAGTTGCTCATCCGAACAGAGCGGGATAAAGCTGAACAAGTGCGCCTGAGTGTGAAAGATACAGGAGTGGGTTCGAACCCCAGGTCTCTGACCGGCTCCTCAAGACACTCTATACGACGAGAGAAGACGGTATGGGAATCGGGCTATCGATCAGCCGTTCGATCATTGAGGCCCATGAGGGACGCCTGTGGGCAGAGGCCAATGATGGTACAGGGGAGACGTTTTGTTTTTCCATTCCGAGCCAGCCCGCGGCTTTCCCTGAGACCAACACCGAGTCTGCCGCGGGCGCGGCGTAATAGCATTCAGCCGCCCGCTGGCGGAACCAATACCAAAGTACAATGGACGCCCCGTCCCCAGCGGAGCATTGTTGTGTTATGGATTTACCGCAAGCAATCAGGACCGTTGAGCGGTCGCTTGTGTCAGTGGTTGACGATGATGAATCTGTACGAGAGTCCTTGCCGGACCTGCTGCGTGAGTTCGGCTTTGCTGTCCGCGCGTTTTCCTCTGCAGAAGAATTTCTTTCGTCCGACGCAGCAGGCGAGACGCGATGTCTGATCCTTGACATCGCCATGCCTGGAATGAGTGGCCTTGATCTTCAGCAGGAATTACAGCGCAGTGGCTGGACGATTCCGGTCGTCTTCATCACCGCACAGAAGGACAAAGTGATCCAGGACCGCGTATTCAAGCAAGGAGCCGCGGCGGTATTGCTCAAGCCATTTAGTGACGCAGCTCTATTTGAAGCCGTGATGGCAGCTATGAAAATTGAATGATAGTTCAATGAAAGCAGATTTGTGGGACTACAATTAAGCTTAGCTGGTGCATTTGCTCATGTAGCTGGATCCTCCTCTATGTTGACTGACGCTCCCATCGTGTTCATTGTTGATGACGACGTATCAGTGCGCGAATCGCTGGAGCTCTTGATCGGTAGCGAAGGCTGGCAGGCGGAAACTTTCACATCAGCACAGGAATTTCTTGACCGAGCGAAAGCATCTGTTCCGAGCTGTCTTGTGCTCGATATTGGTCTGCCAGGACTCAATGGTCTCGAATTGCAAAAGAACCTTGCCGCTGAACAAAAGGACATGCCGATCATCTTCATTACCGGCTGTGGCGACATCCCCAAGTCAGTTCAGGCCATGAAGGCCGGCGCCGTCGATTTCCTGACGAAACCGTTTAATGAGGAAGTGCTTCTGAGCGCCATTCGGCAAGCGATTGAACGGAGCCGTCTTGCTCTCAGCCACGAAACGGAGAGGCAGGAACTCGGGGGCCGTTACGCTTCTCTTACTCCACGCGAGCGCCAGGTCATGGCTTTGGTTGCACGTGGGTTATTGAATAAGCAGGTCGGTGGGGAACTGGGCATTAGTGAGATCACGGTAAAAGCGCACCGCGGGCAGGTCATGCAGAAAATGAAGGCGGACTCTCTGGCCACGTTGGTGAAAATGGCCGGCAAGCTGCGTCTGGCAGCTTAAGCCCTGCTGTCAACATGTCAAAGCCATACCATCGTCCAATTGTCCTGGCCCATTGTCTGATGGCTTAATGGAAGTTCTGCAAGCGCAAAATTGACGCCCGCGCGCTTCCAGTCACGGAGAAAATTATGGCTCAACTAATAGTGAAGCCCACTTCTGGCAGTCAGGGAAAAGGCACGAACTCAATTCCGGACACAACGGCTTTCAAAGCGATTCGAGCGGA
Organism: Candidatus Angelobacter sp.; assembly: GCA_035552035.1. Classification (GTDB taxonomy): domain Bacteria; phylum Acidobacteriota; class Terriglobia; order Terriglobales; family Acidobacteriaceae; genus Angelobacter. The sequence continues at coordinate 20,351 of DASZMF010000008.1, read as the reverse complement.
GGATCTGGACTGGAAGCCCTTTGCCGCGTTCCCGCCTTCAGCGCGGCTGGCAATCCTTGTTGGTGTGCCCTCAGAGCCCGGCCCTTACGTGATCCGCGTCAAAGTACCGTCCGGGGTGAAACTGATGCCGCATCGGCACCCCGAGGACCGGGTTTACACAGTTATTTCAGGAATATTCTACATAGGACTTGGCGATCAGTTTGACGCCGGCAAACTGGAGGCTTACCCACCGGGAACCGTGGTCGTTTTGCCCGGCAACACATTCCATTTTCACTGGGCGAAGTCCGGCGAATACGTTACACAGGTTTCGGCTATTGGCCCACTGGGTCTTGAATACTTCAGCTCAGCCGACGACCCAAGGAACCAGAAACTTCCGGCGCAATGATCGCGGTGAAACCGGTAAAAGATAGCCGTCAATGACTTTGTAATGATCATTGGCAGGGCAGCAGCATTTTTCTTTTAGCCGGATGTTCGAGCTGCAAAATGAGGCGGCGCCCCGGTCATCGCTTGCGATTTGGTGTGACAAAGCAAGCTGCCTTGTAGCCCAATCCAACGAGCCTAAAGCAGCTTGCCTGTTTCCTAACCTGTTAATCAACGCAAAGAATTAGCTCCATGGAATTGCACTGGTTCCTATTGGTTTGCTGATTTCGCTCCTTTGTCGTCCTGTATGCCTGGGTTGGGCAGAGAGAGCAGGTATTGCACCAGATCGCTTTTTTCCTGGCCAGCCAGACCCAGGTTGAAGCAAGAGTCGTAATGGTTGACCACGTCGGGCAGAGTTGCGAAGCGTCCATCGTGATAGAAGCCGCCCTGCGCATGTGTCCACAGGCCATTGAGAGGCGAGGTGCGGTAGTGGCGATCAGGAGAGCGGTTCGCCTGGAAGTCATCCACACAAACTTCAGCGGCGGTGTGCATGTTCCATCCAGGTTCCGTCATAATCGGCCCAACATGGCAGGAAGCACAGTTGGCTTTGCCATTGAACAGATCGCGTCCGCGTGCGGCGGATGCCTCATCGTAACTGCCGCGCGGCGGGGCCGGAGCAGCAATGGCCAGCTGATAGAACTGCAGTGCCGGGAGTTTGGAGGTAATCAAATCTTCTTTATTACGCACATTCCAAAGTCCGGCTTTGGCAGCCACGGGGAATTGTGTGGCGTCTTTGAGGCGCGGATCATAAAAGGTGCCTTTGCCATGCATTTCAAGATTTGCCACATAGGCATTCCAGTGGCTCACGGAACCCCATCCGCCCCATGTATGCAGGTTGACGCCAGCCAGACCGAAAGCCGGGGGAATAAGCACGGCGGAGGGCTTGCCATCAGGGCGAAACGCTTTTCCGTCTGCGTTGAGTTCAGCATCAAACTTGCCCGGCCCCCAACTATTAAAGACTTTGCGCACCGTCGCATCGTCTGCGCCAAGAAGATCAGAAAATGGCTGAACACTTGGCGAGAGGGCAACAATCGCGCCAACGTTGAGATCGCGATTGGCCCATCCATCCAGGCGATGGCCGATGCCGCTGGTAACAGAATTGTCCACCGTAGAGTGGCAGAGAGAGCACTGAATGCCCACGGACTTCATTGTGCCGTCAGCATTGAAAAATCCAGTTACACCCACAACCGAATTTAATTTCAATAACGCCAGAGTTGTGGCGGGATCATCGAGATTGACCTTGCCATCCTTGATCTGCTGCACGAGCGCAGACGGCAGCGCGTCCACGTCTACCTTTAGCCCCACGGCAAGCGCAGTCTTTGGCGAAACTCCCGGACCAACACCGCCATGCTGCGCGCCTTCAATGGCCTGATGCAGATGCAGCGCGCCACCCCAGAAATCCTGGTCGCCAAACGTATCAAAGCGAAAAGTACTGCGGCCTTGTTCCACCAATTCATTGCTGTGCTTGTTGATCGCCGAATCCACCGGTGTAAGTATTGGTTTGTTTTGCTGGGAATACAACGACACAACAAAGAAAAGTGTTACTACTGAGAGGAAAAGAAGAAACAACTTTCTGATGCTCAGTGACTTTGCCTGGGGAAATTCTGGCTTGCCATTCATACTTGCTCTCCTTAATTACGGAGTGCATCACAACAGAGGCGGTGCCGCGGAACAATTGGACGAAGGTATTGGCGATACCTTCGTATCATTCAACTCAGCCGGAATTTGCTGATTTCATCCCTGGTGGTACGCGATTTGCCAGTCGAGCAGATGCCGCGATCGTGATAGACCGCCAATTTCGCTCCGCCGATATGGGCGGGGGCATCCATCAGGTCTGATTCGTCCAGCCAGTCCTTTTCGGAAAGCGTGGCCTGTTCCGCGCCATACAATTCAGTTACCGCCGCAATGAAGCTGGAAAGCTCGCGCTCAGCCAGCTGCGTTTGTTCCTCGTAAACCAAATCAGAAAACGATACGCGCTCGCCATTGAATTCCCCTGCTTCACGAATCAGCCAAAGGTGAAGGAAAAAACTTCAACGCCTGAATCAAGAAACTCGATCTCAAACTGTCGATTACTGACCGGTTTGGATTGTCGAATCAGTTGATACATCCGTGGCCCATCGAGTGTGCCGTTGCCTTGATCGTCCACATCAACTCCGTGGGCAGGGCCCGGCGCGTGCCCGTCAATCAATACGCGGAAACGTATCGTCTTTCCCGGGGCTGCCGGCCCCATGACCAGATGGAGGTCGCGAGCATGAAAGCGATAGGCGATACGCCCACCTGCCTTGTTCATCCCAACGGCCTGTTGCCCCATGGTCCAATCGCCTGAAAGAGCCCAATGATTCAGATCCAGCTTCGGCGGCACGGTATAAATACCAGGCTTATCCCGTGCAACGCCGCCAGGAGAAGCAAAATTTTCAGTGCGCTCATAGCCAACATAGTTTTCTCCTGATCCCAGATCGGCCCAGTCTGCATCAGCTTCAGCGCCTCGGCCATTCACTATGACCGGTTCGCGTTTGAAGCCGCTGGCTCCTGCTTCAGTCAGCAGCTGTTGAATCACCGCTTCCGACTGCTGGTATTCGCCCTCACCAAAAACGTGATGCCGGATATGTCCCTGCGCGTCCACAAAATAGAGAGCTGGCCAGTATTCATTGCCAAAAGCATTCCATATTGCGTAGTCACTGTCCATGGCGATTGGATAATCGATGCTAATGGCCTTCGTGGCTCGACGAACATTATCGACTTCCTTCTCAAATCCAAATTCAGGCGTATGGACTCCAATCACGACTAATCCGTGGTCCTTGTATTTCTGTGACCATGCGCGAACATAGGGAAGTTGGCGCCGCCAGTTAATACACGAATAAGTCCAGAAATCAATCAGGACGACCCTTCCCCGAAGGCCAGACGCTGTTAATGGCTGTGAATTGAGCCACGCAGTTGCGCCGCCAAGAGAGGGCATTTCACCCTCAACAGGTAATCGAACTGCTTCAGATGCCATCTGCTGTACCTCAGTAGCGGGCTGATTTGCCGTTTTTGCCCTGCTGGCCCCTGCTCCGGCAAGGCCGATCATTCCGAGAAGGCCCGCGAAGATGGTCGCTGCCGTAATGGTAAGAAATCGGGGTCTATTGTGGTTGATTCCCTTGAACATCTGGTCCTCTCCAATGGGAAATAGCCTTGCCTCAAGGCGCGATGACGCCAACCACGATTTAATCCGCAAGTGCAGAAGCAAAGCAATTGGACGAAAGTATTGGTGAGGGGCGGAATGCCGCATCATTCGGAGCCAGCGTATTGACTTCTGCCAGACCGTCCGGCACGCGGTCAGTTGATCGTGATCTTGCCCATGTCAATCCTTACGAGTAAGGGTTCCACAACAGGTTGATAGTTACCTTCATAAATGTAGATAGGCCTTTGGTGGGCAGGATGATGCCAGTCAGGTGCCGTAGATCGCGAGTTTTCCTGCCTTCCAAAAAGACAAGTTGCGCGTCTAACCTGAATCGGTCAGACTGTTTAAGCCAATCAGGACGGATTGGGACCCCTGCCACGATTTTGCTGGGATTGCCTGTCGATTTTCGGTCTCTGGAACGACTATCTAATGCAGAATAATGAGCTACGGCTCTGAGTGACCAAGGAATCGAGGATGAAATGTCATTTTTTCACGATTTGAAGATTGCGATACGCTCGCTGGCGCATGCCCGCGCTTTGTGGATCACCGTTGCAGTCACACTTGCCCTTGGCATCGGCGCAAATGCAGCTATTTTTAGTGTTGTGCGCGGCGTGCTGCTGCGTCCGCTCGCCAATCGCGATGAAGATCGCCTGCTTTATGTGCGCCAGAGCGCCCCGGGAATCGGCGTCGACAATGCAACGTTCTCCGTTCCAGAAATCAAGGACATGGACTCCGGCTTGAAGAGCATCAAGGAGTTCGGCACTTTTTCCGCAGTTGATTTCACCATGGTGGGACTCGGCGAGCCGCGTGAGATCAGCGCCGGCGTGGTGGATGGCAACTATTTTGAAGTGATGGGTCTGCGCCCTGTGCTGGGACGGCTGATAAACACAAAAGACGATGGCCCAAATGCGGCTGGCGCCGTGGTGTTGACGTATCGGTTTTGGGTCAATTCGTTGCATTCCGATAAGGGTGTGCTGGGCAAAGTGCTGCGCCTGGGAAGTTTTGAAGGCGCTCGTTCCGCCACCATTGTCGGAGTTTTGGAGCCGTCTGTACCTTATCCGGTAGAAACCGAGCTGATTGCGAATATCGTCACCAGCCCGCATCATCTTTCGGCAACGATGGTGACTGGCCGTGAGCATCGGATGACGGAAGTCTTTGCACGCCTCTCGCCCGGAGCGGACCTTGATTCCGCCCGAGCCGAGCTGCATACCGTATACAGCAGCATGATTTCCGCGCACCCAGAAGTTTATAAGCCAAATGACCATTACAAAATTGAAGTAACGCGAATGCACGACCAGATCAATTCGCGTGCCCGGACCGTTTTGTGGGTGCTGTTCGCTGCGTCCGGTCTTCTGTTTGTGATTGCCTGCTCCAACGTTGCTAACCTTATTCTGGCGCGAACTGTGCGTCGCGAACCTGAGATGGCGATCCGCGCAGCACTGGGAGCAACCACCGCAGACTTTCGGCGGTCACTTCTTGCCGAGGGGATTGTGCTTTGCGGCAGCGGCGCGCTGGCAGGCGTTGCTATCGCTGCGCCAATGGTAACGGTGCTGGCACGTTATGCTTCGCGTTTTTCGGTGCGGGCGCTCGATCTCACGCTTGATCCCAGCTTGGTATGGATTGGCGTTGCGCTTGCCTTGGTTGCCGCAGTTTTTCTGGCGTTTGTTCCCCGTTTGCCCGCCGCGGATACTTCCGCCAAGTTTGCGCTATCTGGTGGAGCGCGCGTGAGTGGAGGCAGCAGCCGCCGGCTGGGAATTTTTGCCGTTACACAGATCACCGCATCATTCTTATTGCTGGCCGGTGCTGGCGCGCTGGTGAAAACTCTGCTGGAGCTGGAAAAAACACAGCCGCCCTTTCAAACGGCGCACGTGCTTGCCGTGAACCTGCCGGTGATGTCCGACGGACGAACACCCGGCCAGGTGCGGGATTTTTATCGCGATGTGCAGCAACGCATCAGCACGCTGCCAGGAGTGGAACATGTGTCTTCCGGTTTCGGTGTTCCCTGGCGTGACAGCGGGGCACTGAGCATCAGCTTCACCTTTGCCGTAGAAGGAGCGCATCGTGAAAATAGCCAGGATGATTCACGCGCTCGCTTCCGGTCAGTATCGTCTGGATTTTTTGATACCTTGGGCGTGCCGCTTCTCGAAGGTCGCGACTTCCGGGATACAGATCGCGATGGCGCAGAGCGTGTAGTCATTATCAGCAAAAGCGTCGCTGATCGGTTATTCCCCGGACGCGAAGCTGTTGATCGCCACCTGCAATGGACAGATGGCGTGATGAAATTTATCGGCATTGGCATGGAGCCGCGGCGAATTATCGGCGTGGTGCCTGATGTTGACGATGAAAATATTATTCCATCGCCGACGATGACGGTATATCAGCCATCAACCCAGGAAGGCTGGAATGGCCGTCTTTTTGTGCGGGCAAAAAACGATCCGTATGCACTGGTTCCCGCCATCACACGGACGATTCATGATATGGCAGCAGACCAGCCTGTGGAACGCGCCAGCACACTGGAAGATGTGCGCGCGGAAGTTTTGACACCTGACCGTCTCAACGCCATTGTGTTCGGCGGCTTTGCCACGCTGGCGCTGTTGATTTCCGTGGTGGGAGTGGCGGGCGTGCTCGCCTTCTCCGTGAGCGGACGCACCCGTGAGTTTGGAATTCGCCAGGCCCTGGGTGCGCAGCCACGCAGCATCCTGACCAAGGTTTTATCTGAAGGCGCAATGATTGCCGCCGTAGGTGTAGCCACTGGCTTCGTCGTTGGCTTTGCTCTTGAGCGTGCACTGGGCGGGCACTTTGCCGAACTGAGATTGCCTGGAGCGCTTACGCTGCTGGCATCTGCGGCTGTTATTTTTGCCGCTGCGGTGATCGCTTCAGCGCTTCCTGCGGCGCGCGCCGCCAGAGTTCATCCCGCAGAGGCGTTGCGTTCGGAGTGAGAGAGCAGCCATTTAAATGCAGGGATGATCTGAACACCATCCCTGCTTGTTGATTGACACTACACGGCTCTTTTCAGCAGATCCAGGGTGAGCTGATTCAATCGAACGGGATCAGCTATCTCTGATCCCTCCGCTAACAGAGACAGCTGGAACAGAAGATCCATTGAGTTGCTGACCTCAGTGTCTTCGCCATTCACTTTGAAGCGTTCGAAGAGGCGCGTAATAATCGGATGGCTCGCATTGAGTTCCATGATGCGCCGCTGTTTTGCACCGCCGCCCTTGCCTTTTTGCAACAGGCGTTCCAGGTTCGGACTGTATTCATGCTCCTCTGTCACCAGGCAGGCGGGTGAACTGACCAGCCGAGTGGACAGCCGAATCTGCTTTACATATTGGTCCAGTTTTTTCTGGCTGGCCTGCAGAAAATCCGCATACTCCTCTTCCTTAGTCTTAAGCTGGGCTTCAAGATTTTGTTTTTCTTCTTCCGTGCCCCAGTTAGCTTTGCCTTTGCTGACGGATTTCAGGTGCTTGCCTTCAAATTCATGGAGATGCTGGACCAGTAATTCATCCACGGGATCAACCAGGTAGAGCAGTTCATAGCCTTTTTCTTTCGAGCCTTCAAGATGCGGAGAGTTTTCCAGCACCTGCCGCGACTCTCCTGTTAGATACAGGATTTCATTTTGCTCTGGCTTCATTCTTTCCACGTAGCTTTTTAGCGTGGTCAGTTCTTTGGGATCGTGTGAAGACTCAAAGAGCAGAAGCGGCAGCAGCTTTTCTTTATTGTCATAGTCGGAGCTAACGCCTTCTTTCAGGGCTTTGCCAAACTGCTCCCAGAACGCCAGATATTTTTCCGCTTCTTTTTCGCGCAGGTCGGCCAGTGCGTCCAGTACTTTGCGGGTGAGCCATTTTTTGATCTGCGTGATGTGGCGGTCTTGCTGAAGCCGCTGGCGCGAAATGTTCAGCGGCAAGTCACTGGAATCGACTACGCCCTTGATGAACCGGAGATACCGGGGCAGCAGGTCTTCACATTGATCCATGACCATTACGCGCCGCGCGTAAAGCCGCAAACCCGTTTCCGCACCGTGATAGAAAAGATCATGGGGCGCCTGCGAAGGAACAAAGAGCAGCGCTTCATATTCGAATGCGCCTTCGGCTTTAAGCGGCAGCACTTTCAGTGGATCATTCCAGTCGTTGGAGAGATGTTTGTAGAAATCGTTGTAATCGCTGTCGTTCACTTCGGAGCGGCTGCGCGTCCACAGCGGCTTCATGGAATTCAGCGTCTTGCTTTCGATTGCAGGCTTCTCGGCCTCTTCTGCTTCGCCCGGTTCCTGCTTCGGGCCTTCATAAATAATGGGGTAAGCAATGAAGTCAGAATATTTGTGGACAATCATTGAGAGCTTCCAGCGATCAGTAAAATCTTCAATGCCTGCTTCTGCGTCGGGCTTTTTCAGATGAAGAATAATGTCCGTTCCGCTTCCTGCCTTCTCAACTTCTTCCAGCGTATAGCTGCCATCGCCCGTTGACTCCCATTGCGTGGCCTTTATTTCGCCGGCGCGGCGGGTAATGATCGTGACTTTATCCGCCACCATGAACGCGGAATAAAAGCCCACGCCAAACTGTCCAATGGATTCCGCAACCACTTCCGCGGACTGGGATTCCTGCACGCGCTTCCGCAGCTCTTTTGTTCCCGAGCGCGCAATGGTGCCAATATGCTCGACCAGCTCCTGGCGGCTCATGCCAATGCCGGTATCGCTTATGGTCAAGGTACGGGCAGCGACATCCGGCTTGAGCCTGATCTCATCTTGGTGGCCATCTGAAATCAGTTCAGGCCTGGTCAGAGACTCAAAGCGGAGCCTGTCCAATGCATCAGAGGAGTTGGAGATGAGCTCCCGCAGAAATATTTCTTTCTGCGTGTAGAGGGAGTGAATCATCATGTGGAGCAGTTGTGTGGTTTCAGCCTGAAACTGGAAAGATTCCACGGGACTTGTAGTGGACACGATTCATTCTCCTGAAAGTATTGTTGTGGCAATCCTAGTGATGGACACACATGGAGCGAGTTTGCAGACTGCATAACTCGACTTCAACTATTTTAACAGCCTTCGGCGCTGTGAATCATGCGGGATTCAGTCCCAAATTGGGACGAAGAAGTCTGTTGGACGAAACGGGTTCAACATATCTTTTTTCAATGCTCCCCCAGAAAATGGAAATATTGCTTTTGCGCTGACAAAGCCAATACTTCTGCATGGAAGAAACCAGCTTTTGTCTGGTTGATATACCATGTACGTGACATGAAAAAAAGATTGCTGGTTGCCGCATTTTTATTGCTGGTCACAACGTGTTTGGTGCAGGCCCTGCCAATTCAGGAGCAGGCCGGATTACAGCAGCTTGCAGAAGTGCAAACAAGTTCTCCGCAAGCCAGCTCACCGCAGCCAACTCCAACGCCTGCGGCCAAACCATCAGCAACTCCCACCGCTTTTACGCGAAGCAGCACGGTCGGCGATCCAACTTCTTCCGCGCCGCTCAATGTGGGAGGCAAGTTTCGCTATTTTGCGGTTGAATCATTTCGTCCGGGAATCTACCCGGTTGCCGCGTTTTACGATGGGCTGACGATGGCGAATCCTCCGAAGGCTTATCCGCGGGAGTGGCGGCAGGGCCTTCCCGCGTTTGGCCGGAACTATGGCGACTTTATGTCCAGCTGGGTTTCGGTGCAGGGAGGGAAATTTGTTGCTGCGTCCTTGATGCATGAAGACCCGCGCTATTTTTCTTCGACCAGCAAGAATTTTTTTGCACGCTGCTTTAATGCAGCCAGATATACGGTGATTGATCGCGGTGACAATGGCCACGCCCGGTTGGCCGTGGCAAATATTTCTGGCGCATTTGCCGGAGGCTTTGTGGGCAATGCCTATTTGCCGGATCCCTATGCCAATACTTCTCACGCCTTAAGCCGCAGTGCGCTGGCGCTGAGTGGTTTTGCCACCAGCAATCTGGCGGATGAGTTCCGGCCGGAAATTCACATGGTCCTAAAAAAACTGCATCTACCGTCCTTTGGTTACTAGACCTCTTTTAGTGCTCTATAAATAAGGTGGCGGCCTGCCACTCCCATAATCGGAGTTGATGGTCATGGCCTTCAATCGCTATTGCCGCTTTATATCCTGAGCCAGGATGGAGTGCGTGAAAGCGCCAACGGGAGAGGTTCTCGTCACCGGTCTTCACCTGCAATAGCGCCGGCTCTTCTCCGGGAGCGAAGGCGACTACAAAACTATCGAGCGGAATGGAAAGCCCCTGGCCACGGGCTTTGATGTAGGCTTCTTTGCGCGTCCAGCAATTGAAAAAGGCGTCCACACTTTGATCGGCAGGGACGGCTTCCAGCCGGACGCATTCTTCAGATGAGAAGAAACGCGTGGCGATTTCCTGGCTGGCAAAGTCAGCGCGAATCTGCTCAACGTCAATTCCTAGTTCGCGATTTCGTGCCACAGCTAGTAATGCAACCTCACCGGAATGGGAAAGATTGAAGCGAAGTCCGGAAGTGCTGTGCGGTCCAGCCAGATCGGGCTTGCCTTGCGGGCCGTAAGTAAAACTGACTTCGCGCGGGTCAATTGTCAGGCAGGCCCCGAGGATTTCCCGCAATGCGCCGCGAGCAACGGTAAAACTGTTTCTGTCTTTCTCAAAATAGAAACGGTCAGCTCTCTCGATCTCATCTGCTGCCAGAAATTTCCGATAGTGTTGAATGACCTGTTCCGGCTGGACCAAAGCAATGCGCCACACGTGGACCTCTGCTGGTCCGATTTCATTGTGCTCAGCGGGTGTGATCCAGCCCTCTGCATTGTCAATCATTCAACCTGCGCTCCCGTTGCCTTGTTTCACCACGGTCATAGCTTAAAGACTACTGCATGCAATCTGCTATCCTGAAACTAAGTTTCTGGAGGCTTCCTGTGCGCAAATCCAGCAAGGGTATTTTGGCAGTAGCGGTGCTTGCGGCAATGTTCATGATTACCGGCTGTCCTACGCATACCAGTATTGCGGATATAAATAAGGATCCCGGCCGTTTTTCCGATAAAGATGTGAGCATTCACGGAACGGTTTCAGAAGCATTCAGCGCGCTGGGTACTGGCGTTTATCAGATAGATGATGGCACGGGGCGTATGTGGGTTTACAGCCAGAATTTTGGTATCCCCGGCAATGGCAATAACGTAGCGGTTACGGGCCGCGTGCAACAGGGTTTTGCGCTGGGCGGACGCAGCTTTGGTGTGATCCTGCGGTAGACCGAAGCCAGAAACTAGCTTCCGCCGAATTTTCTTGTGCGTTTCTGTGCGCGTAATCCCGCGGCTTTGCGAATGCTGCAACTTGCTGTAAGCTACTTCATTCCTGCATGCCAGTCTCAACTACCAACTCCGGAGTCATCTACCAGGCGCTGAAGAAGTGCGACATTGGGCTGGTTTCCGCTCTGCCTGAGACATGGCTGGTACACCTGATCCGCATGGCGGAAGAAGATCCCAAGATGATCCTGGTGCGGCTGGCCAAAGAAGAAGAAGGCGTGGGCATTTCCGCGGGCGCCCATTTTGCCGGCGTGAAATCTGCCATGCTCATGCAGAACCACGGCTTTCTGGCCAGTGTGAACGGCATTGTTTCGCTGGCGCAGCTCTACCGTATTCCGTTGCTCATGCTCATCAGTTATCGCGGACACTTTGGCGAACGCGATCCCTGGCAGACGCAGGGCGGCGGCGTTACGGAGCCTTTGCTGCGTGCTCTGAATATCCCATATTCATTTCTTGATGATCCCACCAAAGTGGAGAAGCGCATTGCGGAAGCGCAGACGTGGGCTTATGCCAGTTTGCATCCGGCGGCGTTGCTACTTACGCGCGAGCTCATGTGGGAGGAGCCCGCATGATGCAGCGCCTGGAATGTTTGCGCGCTATTTACGGAAAGCTTGAAGGCTGTCTCGTTGTGACCATCATGGGAGCGGTTGCGTGCGAGCTGCAATCGCTGGGACACCAGCCGAATTTTTTCTATCTGCAGCATGCCATGGGCTTGGGATCTTCCACTGGACTTGGGCTGGCGCTCTGTTTACCGCAGCAAAAAGTTGTGGTCTTTGATGGCGATGGCTCCATCCTGATGAACCTGGGCGGATACACCACGCTGGCGCGCTATCGGCCAAAGAATTTAGTGCATGTGGTTTTTGACAATGAGAGTCTGCTCTCGGTCGGTGGCTTTCCTACGGCAACTTCCACGGGCAGCGATCTTGAGGGAGTGGCGCGAGCCTCTGGCATCAAGCGGACCAAAACTGTTACCAGCATGGACGAGTTCACTCAAGCATTCGACGAGGCCCTGCACACAGACGATCTCACATCCATGGTTGCGAAGGTTGAAGCCGTTGGACCTAAGGGATATGTGACGGAGTTGTCATTGCTGGAGAATCGGTTTCAGTTTAAAAGGTACATAGAAAAATCCACCACGGAGACACGGAGTCACAGAGAAACCCGAAAGTAAGTCTTGTGACTTCCTGTGCTGTGCATCTTCATTTCATTAATTTTTGAGTTGAAACAGAAATTAAACATTTTCTCTGTGTCTCCGTGCCTCTGTGGTGGGTTTTGTTTTTGAAAGAGGAGCTACATGCCCAACATTCTTGCCGAACTTGTTTCTCAGCTTAACAGCGGCGCGCTCAAAGTTATTGACCTCACGCAGCCGCTCTGTCCGGAGACGCCGCTGCTGCCGCTGCCTTCGCAATGGCCCAATACGCCTGCTTTCAAGATCTGGGAGCTTTCGCGCTATGACGATCGCGGGCCGGCGTGGTACTGGAATGGGTTTGAAACGGGGGAACACACCGGCACGCACTTTGACGCGCCGATCCATTGGGTGAGCGGCAAAGACCTGCCCGAGAACAGCGTGGACAAGATTCATCCGAAGAAATTTGTGGGCCCGGCCTGCGTGATTGACGTGGTTGCGGACGTGGCGAAAGACCCAGATTTTCTGCTTACAGTTGAGCGCGTGAAGCAATGGGAGAGCCAGCATGGGCGCATTCCCGCAGGCGCATGGATGCTGCTTCGTACGGGCTGGTCTGTGCGTACAGACCCGAAGGAATACATCAACCTGAAGGATGATGGTCCGCACACGCCGGGATTTTTAAAAGAGTGTTCAGACTTTCTGGCGAAAGAGCGTGACGTGCTGGGCGTAGGCGTTGAGACGGTTGGCACTGACGCCGGACGTGCGGCGACGTTTGATCCGCCGTTTCCGAATCACTATGTAATGCATGGTAGCGGCAAATTCGGGCTCGCCGGTTTGTGCAACCTTGACCAGCTTCCGCCCACGGGCGCGGTGGTGATTGCCGCGCCGCTGAAGATAGTGAACGGATCGGGCAGCCCGCTCAGGGTGATTGCGATTACGCCCTAGGGCAATCAACCACAAAGGACACGAAGGAGCACAAAGTGGATTCGTACTGCCTCCGGATGTTCCTCCATGTCCTCTTGTGATTGGTTCTTACTGCGCTGCCGACTTCTGCACGGCTGCCAGAGCGCGCTTGCGTTCATAGTCACCCTGGATGGACTCAGCTGTCTTGAGGTAATGGTCATGCAGCGCGCCATCCAGTGGATAGGCGTGGGCGAGATTGATCAGGGTGCGTGATTTTTCGTAGTCGCCACGGATGGATGACGCTATTTTCAGGTATAGATCAATCTCTGAGGGGCCAAGCGTTTTCTGGTCCAGCAATGAAAGCACGACGCGTGATTTCTCGTAATCGCCTTTAATACCACCGGCGGAATTCAGCGCCATATTTACGTCGCCTTTTGAGAGATTGGGGCGGCGCAAGAACTCAATCAGGACAGAAGAGCGTTCATAGTCGCCCTTGAGTTTGTCGTCGGCGGCAAGAAAGGCCGTGCGCGATGTTTCATCGGGCAGGTCATATTGTTTGCTTACAGCCATCAGAACACGTGCGAGTTCATAGCCGCCACCAACCTGCTGTCCGGCCTGCTGGATGATACGCTGCACGATTGGCGCAGGCAATTTGGGTTGTTCCAGAAGCTTCTGTAAATAGATGCCGCGCACATAATCAGACTGCAGGTTGCTGATTTCATCGAGCACTGCGATGGGGCCACCCTGGGCCAGCAAGGCGGGAATGCGCGTGCTGGCAGCAAAGCCGCTCACGCGTTCCAGGTCCAGCAGGAATTGCGCGAACCATTTACGGGCTTCGCCTTCAAACGGCTGCTGCTTGTCATTGACCTTGTAAACATATTGCAGGCCATTGCTGCTGGGCGTGATCTTGACCTGTTTCAGCGTGTTGTTCTGGCGTGACTCCACCGTGAAAAAACCGCCGGCGGCGATGCTTTGAACGTCAGTTGCGCTGGCATTAAATTTCACATCGCCTTCAGCGCGAAGGTCAACATTGCAGTTGCTGCCAGACCAGCTCACATCCCAACGTGAGTAGTCGTTGTGCGATTCCATGCTTACGTGATGATTGTTGGCGCCTTTTCCGCACACGGAGAGATCGCCCCACGGGGCCGCTGGGATTGCCGGAACAGAAGGAACTGCCGGGAAGCTGGGCACTCCGGGAATAGATGGAACGGCAGGGACAGCTGGCACTGCGGGCACGCCCTGGAGCATTGCTGAATCGGGGGCTTCAGGTGGTTCGGGCGCTTCCAAAGGCTCGAGAGCTTCAGGGGCTTCCGGCGGCTCAGATACTTCCATTTCCGGGGCTTCGGGTGGTTCAGGAGCTTCTGCTGCTTCGTCGGACGGAGCTTCAGGGGCAAAAGAATCGGATGTTTCGCTCGGATTTGCGGAAGACTGGGGCGAGGCTGGGCTAGGCTTCTTCTTGCCCGCCTGCTGAGTTGCTTTGGCAGCGGGAGCGCTTGCCGCTTGTTGAAGCGCCGGCCGCAGCGCTGATAACGGCAACACGATGCAGAGTGTGAACGCGGCCAAGGCAAGTGCCGCTGTGCGCGATACTGAACCACGCGGCAGCGCAGGATTCAACACGGCCAGTACGCGGCCTTCCAACTGCGAACGCCGGGCCATAGCAAGAGCGACGGCGAGTTCAGGCTCGCGCAATCCGGAGACGATATCGAGTAGTTCATGGGCGTAGTCTGAGGCCTTGGTTCCCGCGGCCAGCACGTGATCGTCACAAGCGCGTTCGCGCTCCGTGCGCATGGCCCGCACCATGATCCAAACGAGCGGATGAAACCAATAGAGCGTTGTTGCCAGATGGCCGAGGGACTGTGTCAATGCGTCCAGCCGTTTGATGTGCGCCAGTTCATGATTCAGAATGGCGAAGCGCCGCGTCGCCGACCACTCGGGATAATCGAGAGAAAGAATGATGCGCGGAAAGAAAACGCCCGTGGTGATGGGGACCTCAATCTCATCGCTGACCAGCAGGGCCACGTGCCGGCTGATTTCCAGATCGCCGGAGAGCGCTCGCACCTGTGCGTTCCAGCCAGAGTCAGTCAGCACAGCAGCACGGCGTACCAGAGATGCCAGACGCATAACGCTCAGCCGCCAACGCGCCAGAAAGAAAAGTGCTCCTGTGATCCACAAGCCGATTAGGAACTGAGGCAGGTAAGCAAAGAGAGCCGGCGACTTTGGTATTGCGGTAGCAGGCTGCTCTGTGAATCCACTTGAAGTTTGTGGAGTAACAGATTTTTCGGCCGTAATGGTCGATGGAGCCACATTGCCAGCAGAAGTTGATCTGGAGAGACCGTCTCTCTTGTTAGCGCTGGCATGAACAGAAGATTTAGAGCGCGGTTCGGATAAGGTTGCTAAGGCAGGCAGAGCAGTTGAATTTGCTGGCGTGGCTACTGTTGCAGGAGACGTCGCTGGATTATCAAGATGCGCTGCTGGCTGCGGCGATGTTGCGCTGAACCTGGAGAATTCTGGCAGTCCTTTTATATGCCAGGCGGGCACGAATAGTACAAAGAAGGGAAGCGCCAGTACGGCGGCCAACGAAAACGTGCGGACCATGTGTTGCGTGGCAGCGGAGCGTTTTCTCATGACGAAAACGGCGCTCCAGGCCAGGGCGAGAAGAACGGTGGACTTCAAAATTGTATCTTTCAAAACTGTATCCAGGACGATTGCGAATGATGGCGAGAATGAATGCATGGCTTATCTCCCTTCCTGCTGGGCTTTCTTGATTAATTGAGAGAGGTACTGCTTGTCTTTGGTGGAGAGCGTGCTATCGGACATTTCCAGCAGCGCAGCCACGGCCTGCTCCGGCGATCCGCCGAAAAAAGTTTTTACCATGTGCTTTAAGGCGCTGGCACGGACCTGGCGCGTATCGTCGGCTGGCAGGTAAACGTATTTCAGCCCTTCCTGCTCATGGCGCAGATATCCTTTATCTTCCAGCAGACCCAGCATGCCGCGCACCGCGGAGTAGCTGGGCGGGTCTGGCAATGCGGCAAGGACTTCCGTCACGGATGCACGGCCGCGCTGGTAGATCACGTCCATGATCTGGCGTTCGCGGCGGCCTAATTGAAGATGTTTTTCGTCGCTCATGGTTCTCCTGGGTGCGGTAACTCGGGACTGGTTCTTAATTGCATGTGCTACTCCACTAGCACATGCTAATACATTAGCAGCAGATGTCAAGGGGATCTGCAAAAATATTTTTTAGGCGGAACTTGACGATGACCTGGGCGGAGGCCCTCTGTGGTTTCAATTCGACACCAAGAAAGAAAAACTGATTTCATCTCTTTTTGCTTTCGTAGTCTTCACGAGGAGAAGCGCCGATTTGCCTATGGATGCCGGAACGCTTTGAAGGCGTTTGCAGCGGGAAGATCCTGGCTCCTGCTGTTGCCGGTCACCCGGCAAAGAAAACCCTGGCAAGGGAATTTTTCCTACGATGTCGTTGTTTATGGGTGTCTCGCCCGAACGGAGCGGCGGGAAGGCAGTTTAGGCCGGTGTGCGTGAGCGTCCGGCAGGAAGCAGAGGGACAGAGAAGAATTGAAGGAGACCGTTCCATCCGTCGCGGGGCCGGCGCAGAAGGCGGAGCCCGCGCACTCGCCTCGGACGCGGCAACTCTTTGCTTCTCAAGGGCGCTGCGCCCAGTTGGCTGCGGCCATCCATGACAGCCCGCTGGTCCAGGCATTGGTGCAGTTGCAGGACGATCTCCAGAGCAGTCCGGTTGTGCAAGGGCTTCTGGGACTGGCTAGCGAGATGAATTCCTCCCCGCCCGCCACGCTGCAGAAAAAGTCCGAAACAGAAGCGCCTCCACGCGCTTCGACGGCTCCTGCCCAGATCGAGGAGAGCGCCGTCCGGCGTCCGAACCGCACCGGCTTGCCCGATCAGGTCAAGGCCGGCGTCGAGGGCCTCTCGGGAATGTCGCTCGACAATGTTCGTGTCCACTACAATTCCGCCCAGCCCGCGCAGTTGAATGCGTTGGCCTATGCCCAGGGCACGGAGGTCCACGTTGCTCCCGGCCAGGAAAAGCATCTGCCGCATGAAGCCTGGCACGTTGTCCAGCAGGCGCAGGGGCGCGTGAAACCCACCCGGCAGATGAAGAGCGGCGTGCCAGTCAATGACGACAAAAGCCTGGAGCACGAAGCTGACGTGATGGGAGCAAAGGCATTGCAGCAAGGGCGCGCGGGAAGTGGCGCGCTGGTCGCCTCTCTCGCCCTGGGGCAGGCGCAACACGAGCAGCCGCGGGAAGAATCGGGCCGTCCGGCGCAAGCGCAAGCCACCGTACAGCGGGTCATCATTCGCGGGGAAAAAACAGGAGACTATTTCGATGATAGCAGCGGCGTCGAATATGCCTTCGTTACGCAACATCCAAACGGCAAAGCATTGCTATTTGTCGGACGGGATGAGTTGAAAGCTCTCCGGGACGTGATCCTCAAGGAAGGCGAAGAGGTTTCAGGATTGTCCCTGGACAAATCCAGCGCCGGTTCCGTCCGCGATACGCTGGACAGCTGGGTAAAATTTAAGAGCTCTCCGCGTTCCTCCGAGGTTACTAAGGCGCTCAACGAAGTTCCATTTGTCCTGGTCCAGGAAGATGGGGAGACCGAGGCTTTAGTTGAGACATTCGGCGAGGTATTGATGGAGAACGTCAAGGCCATCTTGCTGGGTGAAGACGATCAATGGGGTTTCCTGGCCTTCAAAAAGCCGGGTTTCGGCGAGCGCGCCCCGATCGCCAACGGCAGTGTTTATCTGAACAGTGACAATGCAGCCAGCATGAAGAAAGTGGCCGCATTGCTGAACATCAAGGAAGAGGAAATGGGAGAAGGAAAGCGCTTTAGCAATGTCAAATTTGAATCTTTGACCAACGTGCCTTATCAGCAAAAATTATTGGAGGCGGGCGCCAGCGCGGTTTTTGCTCCCGGCCAGAAGGACCACTTCTTTTATGTGTCCGTCGCAACCCGTGAAGCCAGAACCACCAGCGCCACTGAAGGGAACTACGTTCTGAACAAGCAGAACTACAAGAAGACTTCCGCCATCCCAGACGATGATGGGGTTATCAATGCATCTTACGAAAAGTTGAAAAAAACGCGCGCGCTACAGGATTGGGCCAAGGTGGACCGTGTGGGCATACGAGGCGGCACGCAGGACCAGGCGATGGATGGCTGGAATGCCCTGGGCATGGCGGCTTATGGGAAAAAGATTTTGGGCCGCAATCTCAAGCTCGCCCAGGATTACGAGTGGCTGCACATACGGGGGGTGCAAAATGGCGGCAGGAACCTGGTGGAAAACCTGGGCGCGGGCACCTGGATTGCCAACTCGCAAATGATCCCATACGAAAATCAAATCCGGAACTGGGCCGACAAGAAGCCGGGCCATATCGAGGCCCGTTACGAAACGACCACCAATCCCGCTGACACCCCGCTGCTCGATAAAATCACCATCAAGGTAATGGCAACTCCCGACCATGAAATCGGCCCAATCAAGAAAGAGGATCCGCTAAAAGTTGTTTTTGATGCTCAAAGCGGCTTACTGTCTGATTCCTTCACCAACAAGGTCCAGCTCAGCAAATTCCGCCTGGATGCGGGCGACCTGACCTATCAGCAAGGTGTCATCGACGCGCAGCATAACCGCGCGGCCCAGACGAATCCGCAGCACTCTGGCGGACACGGCCATTACCGGGCAGGCGTACAGTCTGCTCGAGCCAGCGCCGCGGCAGGACAAAGCGCCGGTGAACAACTCGGCCATGCCGATTATCTTGCGGGAATCGCCGCTGCGCAGGCGGGACAGGCCGCTGGTAATTACGGACATGCCGCCGGCCACGCTGATTATCTTGCGGGAGTCGGCGCCGCGCGGGCGGGACAGGCCGCTGGTAATTACGGACATGCCGCCGGTCACGCTGATTATCTTGCGGGAGTCGGCGCCGCACAGGCGGGACAGGCCGCTGGTAATCACGGACATGCGGCTGGCCACGCCGATTATCTGGCGGGAGTTGCCGCCGCGCAGACGGGACAGGCTGCCGGCAATGTAGGCCACGCCACTGGCCATGCCGATTACCTTGCGGGAGTAGCTGCCGCTCGAGCCACTCTGGCCGCTGGAACAGGCGGCCACGCCACCGGCCACGCCGATTACCAGACAGGCCTGCTGGCAGCTCAAAATTTTGCCCTGGTAGGAGCAAGCGTGGGCGAGCAACAAGCTGGCACCGATTGGGGGCTGGGATACAATCCCGGATCGAGGAATGCGTTCTTTTTCGGCGCCAACAATGCACAAGTGCTCGGCTATCAGGCAGGCCTGCAAAGGTTCAACCTGAAGGCGGCAAAAAGCCGCAAGCACGCGGTCATCTAACGCGCTGCGTAAGCCGCTCATTAACAACCTTCTCTTCAAACTGTCCGCATGCAGCCTAGATATCTCTTGCGCGAGGCCGCCTCACGAGGGACGGTTATCCGCTAGGGCGTGAGCAGTGCATGAAATGAGTTTGGGTTCCCCTTTTCTCGACAGCTGCGAAGGAGTTTTACCAGCGCTGTCGTTTTAGTTGCCGGTATGAGCATGGAAGCGAGGCACCAACGCGCATCATGGAAAAGTTTCTACCGCAGCTGCCGGTTCATGCTCAGCTTGTTGATGATTTGGGCTGGCTGCACCGCCTGTTCCGGCATCAAGAACAAGGCCAAGGTAATTGCCAATCGCGTAACCTTGCAGCCCAGCCCGGTGGACCTCAACGTCGGCATTGATGCAAATGCTAATAAGAACAGCCCCGTCGCGCTGGATGTTGTGCTGATCAAGGACAAGAATTTCTGGAAAGCGGCGCCCGCCATGACGGCCAAGGATTGGTTTGCACAACGGACCGACCTGCAGCGTCGTTACGGCAAGAAGCTGCAGGTGACCTCATGGGAGTGGGTCCCAGGACAGCCCGTTGCTCCCATCAGCGTCAAGGTCCCCAGATGGCTTTCCGGGGCCATGGTGTTTGCCAACTATCCATCTCCTGGCACACATAGCGCGCCGCTCCCTCTAGGCGGAAAAATCTCAATCTCCCTTCAACAAAACGACTTCACCATGGAGGTGGGCAAATGACGGGCTTGCCTGCTCCAGCCCATAAAAATGGGCTCACGTTGGTACCCGCGCTTACCCAAATGGAAGTGCGGCTGCCTTACGATCCGTTTCTGCTAACTTGCTTCGAAGAGTTTTATGAAGAGTTAGTGCGGCTCAAGACGCAACTTGGCGATCACACTCAACCCTCAGTTATTGCAGCACAGGATATACAGCATGCTCTGGCCGCTTTATTGGCCCAGCAGGAAAGTGAAGTCGAGCGTACCGGCACCTTGCTGGGACTGGAGATGTACCGCCAGGCGCAACGAGTGATGGCCTGTCTCGCCGACGAAGTCTTTGGCTGTTATTCATGGCCGAAGGGTAAGTGGCCATCCCTGGAGGTTGAGTTATTCCGCGTGGATGAACCGGGCGGTCTCTCCCGCGGA
>DASZMF010000007.1:0-3922 GCA_035552035.1 Candidatus Angelobacter sp. | reverse complement strand
TTCAAAAATCTTTGATGCATTGCCGCCGCCACCGCCGCCCGCCAGGGCTTTGGGTGCAACTGTTGGCTTCATGTCTGGTTGATAATCTGTTAGCGGAGGAGCAATCAGGGTAACGTGTTCCTCTGGTTGCACCACGGCAGCCGTTTTGCCGCCCCAGATTGAAACCGCAATCAGTGCCGCAATGGCCAGTATGTGCAGAGTAATGGTTCCGCTGGTCGCTTTTTTAGGGCGAGCTGTGCTCCAGATCTCGCCTACTTTTACTGGACGTGAAGTCAGTCTAAGCGGCGGTAATTTTGTGGGAAACAATGCTTCCTTAACGTTCGCAAAGAGCGACGTCAGCATCGACTGATGCATTTGGGGAAGGCCACCAAATTTAGGAACATCTTTATCGTAGTACGGATTGGGAACGATTACGTGATTCGACATGGGTCCGACTCGTAATACCTTTTCGCCACTTTCGGGTGGTCTGCTTTCACTCATAGAAGATGAAAAAAACGGGTTGTGAGTTGTATTTGGCCCGGAAACTTTCTGTG
Organism: Candidatus Angelobacter sp.; assembly: GCA_035552035.1. Lineage (GTDB taxonomy): Bacteria > Acidobacteriota > Terriglobia > Terriglobales > Acidobacteriaceae > Angelobacter. Next base: position 3,389 of record DASZMF010000007.1, on the reverse strand, counting down.
CCTCATCTTCGCCTTTATCACTCACTGGAAACGAAAAGTGTTGATTCACAACGTTTCGTCTTCAATTCCTGCAAATTATTTGTGCGTGTAATTCTTAGATTCCTATTTTGCCTGATGCTTTGTAAAGATTCGGTAATTTTGCGCAGGACTTTTGTAACGTAAGGGCGGACCGTCTATTGGTCTTTCGGGTTCAAAATGCAGGCGCGTGGGCAAGACTGTTTATAATTGAGGATTAAACCCCTTACGGAGTAAAAATGCGGCCGCCGCTCGAACTCAAGAAGACCCTGAATCTTCCTAAAACGGACTTCTCCATGAAGGCCAACCTGCCGCAGAACGAGCCCAAATGGCTTGAGCGCTGGGAGAAGACTGACATCTATGCAAAGATCCGCGCATCGCGCAAAGGCTCGCCCACATATTTACTGCATGACGGGCCTCCATACGCCAATGGCGCCATTCATGAAGGCCATGCGCTTAACAAATGTCTGAAAGATTTTGTGGTGAAGTCAAAGACCATGGCTGGCTTTGACTCTCCGTACATTCCCGGATGGGATTGCCATGGCCTGCCGATTGAAATCAAAGTGGACGAAGCGCTCGGCCGCAAGAAGCTGGAGATGCCAGCATATTCTGTCCGCAGTGCGTGCCGTAAATATGCGGATAAATTCCTGAATATCCAGCGCGATCAATTTAAGCGGCTCGGGATTCTCGGCCGCTGGGACGAACCGTATTTCACCATGACTCCGCAATATGAGTCAGTGATTGTGCGGCAGCTTTTTGATTTCATGGAAAACGGCGCGGTCTATAAAGGGCTGCGGCCGGTCTATTGGTGCATCCATGACAAAACCGCGCTGGCGGAAGCCGAGATTGAATACGGCAATCACACCAGCCCCAGCGTGTGGGTAAAGTACGCGCTCACCAGCGATCCGGCAAAGATCGACGCTGCACTGGCGGGCAAAAAAAATTCAACCATTATCTGGACCACCACCCCGTGGACGCTTCCAGCTTCCATGGCCGTGGCATTTCATCCCGACTTGGAATATGTAGCGCTTGAGCATAACGGCGAGCTGTATATAGTGGCGGAAGCTCTATCCAAAGCCACGATTGAAGCCTGCAAATTCAGCGGCGCAACAGTGGCTGCAAGCTTTCCCGGACGCAAGCTGGAATACGCCACCTTTGCGCATCCATTTCTTGATCGTTCGATTCTCGGCGTGCTGGCGAATTACGTCACCACAGATCAAGGCACTGGCGCGGTGCACACCGCTCCGTCGCATGGCGTTGACGATTTCTACACCGGCACAAAATACAAGATTGATCAGCGCACCAAAGTGGACGAAGCCGGACGCTTGCAAGAGGGACTGCCGGAATATGACGGCAAAACAGTTTTTGAGGCGAACCAGCCGATTATCGAACTGCTGAAGTCACGCGGCGTGCTCATGGCTGAGGCCAAGATCGATCACTCGTATCCGCATTGCTGGCGCTGCCATAATCCGGTGATCTTTCGCGCTACCGAGCAGTGGTTTATCTCCATGGAATCCAGGCAGGGTGAATCCACACTTCGCCAGAGTGCGCTGGACGCGATCAAAGAAGTAACATGGATTCCCGCGTGGGGCGAAGAGCGTATCAGTAACATGATCGCTACGCGCCCGGATTGGTGCATCTCGCGTCAGCGTATATGGGGCGTGCCCATTGCAGTCTTCTTCTGTGAAGGCTGCGGCAAGCTGCTGGAGTCAAAAGAATCGCACAGCGCTGTCGTCGATCTGTTTGCGCGCGAAGGCGCGGATGCGTGGTACACCAAAGAAGCAAAAGACATCCTGCCGGCCGGCGCCAAATGCCCCGGCTGCAGTGGCACCGCATTCCGCAAAGAGATGGACATCATCGATGTATGGTTTGAGTCCGGTTCCAGCCATGCCGCGGTGCTGGGTCATGAGCCGGGACTGCCCTGGCCCGCCGATCTATATCTTGAAGGCGGCGACCAATATCGCGGCTGGTTTCACTCTTCCCTGCTCGTCGCCGTAGGCACACGCGGACACGCGCCTTACAAGGCTGTCGCTACGCACGGCTGGACGCTCGATCCGCAAGGCAAGGCCACATCCAAGTCGCTGGGCAACGGAATTGATCCAGTAGAGATTGCCAAAAAGCTGGGCGGAGAGATCATTCGCCTGTGGGTGGCTTCCGTTGATTTTCAGGAAGACGTGACAGTCTCAGAAAAATTGCTGGCCGAGCAGGTTTCAGAAAATTACAAGAAGATGCGCAACACGTTCCGCTACGTGCTCAGCAATCTGCCGGATTTTGATCCGGAAAAACATGCTGTCACCTTCGATGACCTGCAGCCGCTGGACCAATACTGGCTGCTGCGCACATCGCACGTGAGCGATCAACTGCGGAAATGGTATGAGAGCTTTGAATTCCACCGCATCTATCACCAGTTGAATGATTTTATGGTGGACCTGAGCCGCGAATATATTGACGTGGTCAAAGACCGGCTTTACACCGCGCCGCCCAACTCGCGTGCCCGGCGCTCCGCTCAGACCGCACTCTGGCGCATTGGTGAGGCCCTGGTGCGGTTGGCTGCGCCCATCATGAGCTTTACCACCGATGAAGTCTGGGGATCGCTGCCCAAGGTTTCCAACCGGACTGAGAGCGTGCACTTGGCTTATTTCCCCAAGGCTGAAGACATCACAGGTCCGGTGGCTGACCAGGCCAAAGCAAATACGCTCTGGAAAGATTTTGAGACATTGATGCACGTACGTGACCTGGCTCTCAAAGCGCTGGAAATCGCACGCCAGGAGAAAACCATTGGCAGCGCATTGGAAGCCGTCGTCATCGTGACGGCCCCGGATGAGCTTGTGCCGATGCTGGAGCGCTATCGCGATGATCTGCGCTTTCTGCTGATTGTCTCCGGCGTTGAGGTAAAGAAAAGTTCAGACGGGAACGGAAATGCGGCTTTGCACGTACAGGTAGAGAAAGCGCCCGGACAAAAATGCGAGCGCTGCTGGAATTACTCAACCCACGTGGGCGAGAATGAGCGGTATCCCACAGTTTGCGAGCGTTGTTCCAAGGCCCTCGCCGAAATTGAAAGCGAGCTGCCGGCTACTTAACTGTTGTTAATGAAGCTGCACTAGTAAGAAAAGCGTCTAAGACAGAATGACCATGCGGAAGTACCACATCCTGATTGCCGGCCTGATCCTCCTCTGTGACAGGATGACGAAATGGCTGGTCTTGCAGAAGATCACCCTGCATGACAGCGTGGATGTGGTTCCCGGCGTCTTCCGCCTCACCCACGTGCAAAATCAGGGTGCAGCCTTCGGGCTTTTCGCGGAGTCACCCTCTGAGTGGCGCGTGGCTATGCTCGTAATGTTTTCTCTGGCAGCGCTGGCTGTGGTATCTGCCTT
>DASZMF010000006.1:0-2490 GCA_035552035.1 Candidatus Angelobacter sp. | reverse complement strand
CGTTGAAACCCTGGCAGTGGCGCAGGCGCGTTAAGGAATTATGGATTTACTCTCTCTACGGCTCACGATCAGTTACAAAGACAAGCCACCCGTGCTGGACGATATACGTGTGGACTTGCAGCCGGGAGAGGTGTTGGGTCTGGTAGGGCACAGCGGCTGCGGCAAGAGTTCTCTGGCGCTGGCGATTCTGGGATTGCTTAACCTGAAAGGCGGCAAGGCCCAGGGATCGATTCGCTGGAATGATCGCGAACTGCTTACGCTGAAAGAGCGCGACTGGCGCAAACTGCGCGGAAAAGAAATTGCCTTTGTGCCGCAGAGCCCCATGTCGTCTTTGAATCCCGCATTGCGGCTGGGCACGCAGTTGGATGAAGCATGGAAGCTGCATGGCAAGGGCGGTCGCGAGCAGAGGGAAGAAGCCGTCTTCCGGTCTTTATTTGATGTGAGTCTGCCGACAACTGAGGAATTCATCCGCCGCTATCCTGCGGAGATCAGTGTAGGGCAGGCGCAACGAGTATTGATTGCCATGGCCATTCTTCATCGGCCGGCATTGTTGATTGCTGATGAGCCCACCAGCGCTCTTGACGCCGTGACCCAGGCAGAGATTCTGGCGTTGTTTGCCGAGCTTAATCGGCGGCTGGGCATGAGCCTGTTGTTTATCTCGCACGATCTGGTTTCGGCTTATGGATTGTGCCACAAGATTGCGCTGATCCATGAAGGCAAGATTGTGGAATGCGACACACCGCAAGCCATCTTCTTTAGTCCGCAACACCCGTTCACGCAGAAGCTGATCTCGGCGATTCCAACCATCCCAAGTTCGACAGAAGTTGAAGAAGCGCTGCGCTTTAACTCGATTTAAATCCTGGCACTACACGTTATTCCTCTCTTTAAAGTTCATTTCTAGAGTTGCGCGTTTTAACTGCTCGTTTTTGCCTTTCGTCGGTGCATGCAAGCCTGTTTTGGGTGTGACGCGCCTGTCGCACTACTGTAACCCATTGATAATTAAGCATTTATTCGCAATAGGTATGAAGATACTATCTGCTGGCAGCGAATCGTGTCGCAGTGGTGGCACAGTGGCTTGAGTCGCAAGCATATTTGAATCAATCATTTGCAGACATAACCGCTTTGGTTTCCTACTTGCAATATAGGAAGGCGTACGGAGGTCGTATGTCTAGAAAGCAAACAGTCATATTCGGCGTGATGGTAGGAGCAATCGCTGGATTGGGCCTCACCTTAGCAACGCTTCACACAACAGCAATCGTAGTTGCTTCAGCGGTATGGGGCCACTAAAGAGCGGCAGAAGAGCCTGCTTCACACAAATTTCCGGGGACGAGAACAAAAAATGAGATTCAATCAATCCAATCCTGCAACTGAACAAAACTTGAGCTGGTTTCGGTTTTTCCACCTCTTTACTTTTGCTGTTGCCTTCATGCTTTCTGTGTCGGCGAACGCACAAGGTGGCCGCCAGCTTGTTCTACCTACCGTCCAAAGTGGACGCACGCTAGTGCAAGCGCACGGCAAACTCTCAGCCGATCTGGCGAATTTCCCGCTCAATTCTGATGGCACGGTGAGCGTGATTATTCAGTTCAACCAGACTCCAACGGCACAGCATTTTGCTGATCTCGCGGCGCAGGGCGGAAAGATGAAGTTTTCCCTGGAGCGGATTAACAGCGCGGCTTACCGGATACCGGTAAGGACTTTGGTCTGGCTGGAGAATCATCCTGACGTGGCTTACGTCAGCCCGGACCGTCTGAATAAGGTAGCGTCTGACGACGACCTTCCGGCGGTAACCGTGGATACTGCCCGCCAACAGTTCGCCGTGGATGGAACCGGCATTGGTGTTGCGGTGATTGATAGCGGCGTTTTCAATCATGACGATCTGCAGAAATCGACTGGCACGGGTTCACGCATTGTTTATAGCGAGAGCTTTATCCCTGGTGACACGAGCACGAATGACGCTTATGGCCACGGAACGCACGTAGCTGGAATCATTGCCGGCAACGGCCATGACTCCGCAAGCGGCTACGCTCAGCAATATCTGGGAGTGGCGCCGAATGCCAACATCATCAACCTGCGCGTACTGGACTCTACTGGCGCAGGCAGTGACAGCCAGGTAATCGCCGCGATCCAACGCGCCATTACGCTGAAAGCAACGTACAACATCCGCGTAATGAATCTTTCACTGGGACGCAACATATATGAGTCCTACACGCTTGACCCGGTATGCCAGGCAGTTGAAGCAGCGTGGAAGTCAGGGATTGTCGTTGTGGTGGCTGCCGGCAACGGCGGACGCACCAACAGCTATGGAACGCAGGGCTATGCGTCCATTCAGGCACCGGGCAATGATCCAAACGTAATCACCGTGGGAGCATCAAAAACCAATGGCACGCCCAGCCGGCTGGATGACACAGTTGCCAGCTACAGTTCAAAAGGACCAACGCTTCTTGACCACATCTCAAAGCCGGACCTGGTAGCGCCGGGCAATAGAATTGT
>DASZMF010000005.1:0-5684 GCA_035552035.1 Candidatus Angelobacter sp. | reverse complement strand
AACTCGAGGATGAGTACTCAGGGGAAGGTGAAGACGAATTGGAAGATGAGTACGAAGATGAATCGAGCCTTGAGGGCGAGGGATGGCTGGGCGCTATTGGCAACGCTGTCGGCAGTCTCCTCGGAGAAGGGGAAGACGAGTACGAAGCGGAAGGCGCTTTTGAAGCTGAAGACGAAGTCAGCCCCATCCGCAAGATTTATTCAGACGCAATGATGGAGCACCTGGGAGAGCTAGCGTTTGAGGCGGAAACAGAAGATGAGGCGGCCGAGCATTTTCTTCCGCTCATTGGGATGGCGGCAAACAAACTGCTTCCCGTTGTCGCCAGAGCCGTGATGCCGGCAGCAAAGAAAGCGCTGCCACGCATTGCCCGGGCCGTTACAAAAGCTACTCCTCATCTCACCCGGAGTATTGGGCGAGTGGTCAAGACTCTCCATCGCAATCCTCAAACCCGGCATCTGGTTAAGGTTGTGCCTGCTATTGCGCGCCGGACTGTTGGAACTATCGCCCGGCAGGCGGCGCATGGCCGGCATATCACTCCACGCACTGCCGTGAAGACCCTGACAAAACAAGCGCGCCATGTGCTGGCTCACCCGGGCCATCGCCGCCACGCGCTTCGCTACCATGGGCAGTTGGAGCGTAAGTTCCATCGGTACCACGGCAAAGGTATCCCGCGGCGGTATGGATCGGGGGCGCATCAACACCGTCATCCATACGGTGTCAGGTATGCGGGTGTCGCACCGGGATATGTTGGTGTTCCAAATTATGCCGCTCCAACGTATGCCGCTCACGCAACAACGGGCTATGCTCCGGCTCCCGCGACTGGCTATGTAACTCCGGGTGTTGCCTATCATCCCGCGGCGACTGCGTCAGCCGGAGGGCAGGTAAGGTATGGACAATGCACGTGCGCACCTTGCCCTTCATGCGGCGGAAAAGCCGCTTAACCTAAAGAACCGTTTCTAACCAACCCCTGCCTGCAACAACTGCGGGCAGGTTGAGACAAGAGACTGCTGACTGAGGCCAAGCCATGGCAACGTCGATCGAAAATCCGTTCATCACACCAGCAGGAGAGCAGCAGGCGACTCCCCGGCAGACGAAAGCCGTTGCGGGTTCGCCAGTGATGCAGCCCTGGCTCAGAGCGCAGTCGATCAATGTTATCCGGCATGCGGCTGCGTTGCGGCCGTTCAAGATAGATGAATTCGGCACAGGCGCCGAGGCGCCCACAGCAGGTCATCTGCAGGCCGTGAACCAGCTGATTACGGGATTGAGATCTGGACTCTTGAAGATTTCAGGACGAGTCAGCAAAGCCGCAAAAATCACCGAGAAGGACCCCAGCACTGCTCGCTTACAAGACTTGATGCGCAAAAAAGCGCGGGCTCACCACTGGGTCCGCGCGATTGAAAAAATCTGGGACTTTTATTTTGAACTTTTCGGCCAGAGGCAGAGCCGTTATGCAAAATGGCTTTTAAGTTGCGATCGTATTGGCCTGGATTGTTATCGCGCCAGCTACCTGGGGCTGGCCATTCACGGCCCATTCCCGCGCCGCCGCCATTTTCATACATGGCCACGGGTTTTTCTCCGGCTACATTTCGCAGGGGAATTCCCCTCAAGCGGCTGGGGAAACAGCTCAATCCATTTCCTCTGATTCAACTTCCTTATCATCGGCTGGTGAATCCGTGGACGCTCGGCGCTGTGCTCCATGAGATCAGCCACAACCTGCAGAATGATCTGGGACTTTCAAGAGATGTCCCGAAAAAAGTTGGGCTCAGCCTGCTGCGCGCCGGCGTGAGCCGCCCGGTTGCACAAACGTGGGTCCGCTGGAACCGCGAAATGTTTGCCGATATGAGCGGCATGATGCTCGGAGGGCCATGTTTTGCCGGATCACTGATGGACATCCTGGCGCGTGAGCCGGAAACAGTCTCGCACTTCAGCTCCAGAGGCCCTCATCCCACACCCTATTTAAGGATGTTGATTAACACAGAACTGCTGCGGCGCATGGGTTTTGAGTCTGAAGGCAGGCAATACCGCAAGGCGTGGAAGCAGATTTATCCGGCGCCCCACCCAGGCAGCATTCCGCCGGCGCTATTGAAATCGTTTGACGAAGTCTGCCCGATCGCGGTGGATGCCATGTGCTTCCAGCCCTATCCATCGCTTGGCAAACGCAGTCTGGCAAAAGTGTTGAACTTTGGCAATAAGGAGCAGCAGATGATTGAAGAAGCTGCGCAGCGCCTGGCCGCGGGTGTGGATCCGGGAATTATTCCAGAGCGTTTTTTGATTGGCGCGGTGCGCATGGCGCTGGACCACCGCCTGGCGCGTCCGGAAGTGCTGACAAGAAACTTTTACAGAGCACTGGCAAGCGGGTAATCAGATGGCATTGGAAGCGACATTCCGGCAACTCGCGGTAGCGCTGCACAAACTGCATGACGCGTTTGAGGCGCTCCAGGTCACGGTTGGCGATACGCCGCCAAATGATGAGATTGCGCTGGCAGACGGATTGGAGAACAAGGTCCTGGACATGATGAGTACGCTGCGTCAGATTCGTGAGTTTTCGAGCGAAGCTCAAAAAGCGGTGACGCACCCGGTGGAACTCGACAATGCACGCCATGCTCTCACGCAGTGCCAGAAACGCTTCCATCAACTGGAGCAGCAGTTTACAGAGGAGCTGCTCTCGCATGACCACCTGAAAGAGGTGACGCGGGTTGGAAGAGAGCGCCGGGGATGGATGCCCTGGTCCAACAGCATCCGGAAGGGAATTGAGCAGTGCCGGGAGTCTCTGGAATCCACCAGCGCTCCATTTGCCGAGTGCTGGCAGGAACTGGCAGAACGGCTGGGCAGCGTAAATATTTCGATGAAGGCAACAAATGTTGGGCAGCAGATTGCGGTAGCAAAGCCCAAAGCGGAAGATTGGGAAATTGAGGGCGTAACTTGAGCAGCAGCAAATTTGGGCGTCCAATTGGCTTATGCGGCGGTTGATAGCGTAAGTAAATCCGAGAACGAGAAATCGACGAAATCCGGCGGAAGGAAAAATACCATGCCTTTTACAGTGACTGACTGCATAGTAGATACAAATTCGATCACGATCATCTTCTCGGATCCAGTGGACAATGACAGCAAGAGCAAAACTCGCGCTAATAACTCGGCCCACTATACTGTGTTCGATCCTGGATCTGTTGACTTCATTCAACCCACAAATCTTCACAACACGCGGTTCGCAAACTCTGCCGCTCTTGGCTCAGATCCAAATACCGTAATGATTACGTGTGACCTAGATGGCAAGAAAGAGTTCCAGTCTGGAGATTGGGTCACCGTGGTGGTTAAAGGCATTAAGGCTGCAGACGGAACCATCCTTGAAGATGGCATTGCTACGATTGCCCGCCAGGTACCTGGAAAAGGCAAGACTGCCCGGCTCACTCGCGACGTGGAAGATGCCATCTCCTATCCCATTCTCACAGAAGAGGTTGGTTACCGTTCTTCTCCAGTCGGCCTGCCGTCCGCAGGAGGAAGTGGAAGCTCGGGCGGAGGCGGGCTTGGCCAGGTGGCAGCAAAGGCCGTAAGCGACGTTCTGGGCTGGAAAACCAACTCCACCGATCCCAAAGGTTTTGTGGGAGCGCTTACACAGGCATTTACTCTGACCGACGTTGAAGGGCATGTTGAATCCACGTGGACGCCCCGCACCTATGCGGTACAGACCGATCTGGGTGGTGGCATCACCGGCGCGCAGGCCAGCCTTTACATGCGGGCAAAAAATGCCCTGGATAGCGCGTTGCCTTTGCTGGATGGACTTTATCCTCTCAATCCTGAAGCTGACCCGGAATACGTAAAGGCGACGCGGGAGATGGCAAGAAGCCAGATGACCGAAATCATCAAGGAACTGGGAACGGTTGGGCTCCCTTCCATTCTCCGTATTGATACCTATTTCGGTATCTTGCTGGGTAAGTCGCAGGGATCCACAGTGCAGTTTGATCCGGATAAAGTGACTGGCACTTTGGGAAAACTGCGTGATATCTATGGAATTTATTTCAATAACAATCCGTTCAACAACTCAGTAGAGGACGAACAGGACATCACAAACTTCCGTGTGATCTCAGACTACATGACCTCACTCATGCAGAGCTGGATCGCCAATCGCAATTTCTTCAGACTGGGGACAAGCGCGCCGGCTTTCTTTGGAACCCAGTTGGTCCTGATTTCCCGCCAATTTACTGTGATCGCCGAAACCGTGAATGAAGTGCGCTTTGCCCTGGATTCAGTGTTCATCGGACCGAATGAACGCCAGGCCCTGCTGCTGGAGTTCACGGACCAGTCACTCGCTCCAATGTTCCTGGAAGACGTGCTGAATGAAGTGGAGAGCTTTGCTTCTGACGAAGGTCCGCGTCTCCTCCGCGATGGCGGGAAGATATCGGTAACGAACAATATTCTCCCGGTAGTACAGGTTCACCAGAACCTGGTGGAAGAGGCCCATGAGCCGCTCAATATTAATGTGTTGCCGGGTGGGTTCAAAACAGCCAGGGTCCGCAACTCGCTGGATGACCTGAACGATCAGCTTGAGGCATTAGTCGTGCTGATCCAGCAGGTTGAGCAGCAGGGATCTCAAGTGGGAAGCAAGTTCGCACTTACTGGAATAAAGTATTCACCGGCCGTGTCGATTCCGAGCTTCTCGCCATCGACACGGGCGACACTCTCGATCTTCGGCAACGGAATTGAGCCGCCGGCAACGGTGTCCTTCACTTCGGAATCTGGCGCCGTCACCACAGGAAACGATTCTGAGTTCTATTCGTCGCAACGGATCGATTGTGATTCCCCTAAACCGGCCAATTATGTCGTTACTGTAACTAATCCAAATAATGAATCTGCAACTCTGCCCATCACTGTCACGGGTAGTAGTGCCTACATCAATCGCCGGGTAACAGTGAACGTCTAACGGGCTTTGCATAACGTGACTCTTGGTGATTTGAAAAGCGTGAACTAAAGGAGGCGCATCGTGGCTACAGAAAAAGATTATCAAGGCTTATATGACCGTATAGGAGCGTTGCGGGAGCAGGTAGCCAGCCGGCTTTCGGCTGACCTGGTCGCCAATCCTCAGTTGGCCGATGCAATTACCAAGCAGATCGACGACATGCTGGCCTCCGTGATTGATGCAGACCTTAAAATTCCGCCGCCGCCGGACAAAGGCCTGGCAGCGCTGGCCGGTGTTGGACCTGATGCGGCAAAGGACCTTGGCGTCGCCCGTATGCCGCAAGGCGTGGAGCCCTACGACGAAACCATTACGTCTGAGCGCATTGTGGCTGTTGGGGATATGTACTATCTCTGGCAGCATGAGAAGATCGGCGTTTTCCGCGTGGTGCAGAAGCTCCAGGAACTGTTCAAGGCCGGCACGGTACGGCTCTCGGCGGGCCCAGGCGCATTCTCTCTGTACCAGTTTGATCGCCGCGATGTGCTGCGTTATACCAAGGGCGACCGTCTCTCGGCTTACAAGCGCATCTTTGGTTATGGTGCTGCACCAGTGCCGACAGGCTCGCGCGCCAACTCTGACTTCCACAAGCTTTTCGCCCACTTCGTCCATCAGGTGACTCTGTTCTGGCGCGATAAGCGAATTTCTGACGTGATCCGCGAGCGGGCCTACGATCCCAGCTTTGGCTCCATTGCAATCGTGCGCCGCGCCGGACTGGATTTGCGCAACAACCTCA
>DASZMF010000004.1:0-2002 GCA_035552035.1 Candidatus Angelobacter sp. | reverse complement strand
ATGGGCCAGGTAAAACGCCGAGCCTACCTCGAATGGGAATACTGGGCCAAGCCCGTTCCTGGTTTTGGTGACCCGAACGCGCGTCTGATGATATTAGGTCTGGCGCCGGGGGCCCACGGATCCAATCGCACAGGCCGCCCGTTTACCGGCGACGGCTCCGGCAACTTCATGTATCCCATCTTGCACAAAGCGGGCTTTGCCTCACAGCCAAGCGCCACACACCGCGGAGACGGAATGCAATTATTCGACGCTTACATAACCGCCGCCGTCCGCTGCGCTCCGCCAGACAATAAACCAGCGCCAGACGAGATTGCCAACTGCGCCAGCTATCTTGATCGCGAATTTGCCACGCTAAAGAATGTAAAAGTAGTGGTAGTGCTGGGCAAGATCGCCTTTGACGCCTATTTGAATTACCTGAAACGCCGGGGCGATCTGAAGTCGAAAGCAGGAATCCTTTTCGGCCACGGCGAGACCTACAAAATGCCAGATGGCCGAACGCTGCTTTGTTCGTACCATCCGTCCTTGCAGAATACGCTAACAGGGAAGCTGACAGAGAAGATGTTTCTGGATGTGTTTAAGAAGGCAAAGAAACTAATCACGAAAGCGAAATAAGTTTGCTTAAGCATTCAAGCTATTCATTTTCCGCGAAGTTCGAGAGTGTTGCATTTTCACGAACATTTGCTCCTGCCAGTTCAAAAAGCGGTTCAGCACAGCCTCAGAAATTTATCGAGTTTGTTTGTATCCGCCTTACACGAATATCTGCCGATGCCGGTCGCATACCACTTGGCTTTTGTTCCAGCCTTAGGCGAATAAGTTTGATAAGTCGCAACAGTGTGCTTTCAACTCCCTTGACTGTCAGCCCTATGGAAGGATCGTCGGCAATCGCCTTGGCCGTTAGCCCTTCACGGTAGTACAGCCAGAAAATTGTGTAGTCGCGCGTAAAAGAAGACGTGGTTGACGAAGCTGATGAAGGCGCTCCTGAAGCTGCTGCTCCTGAAGCTGCTGTTGAATCTTTTGCTTCTCGGCTCTTGAGGTAAGCATCAATTTCGCGCAGCAGGATTCGGCGTTCCAGGGAGTGAGGCAGGCCAGCGTTAAAAAGCGCGCGGCAGGCTCTCCCAATCCTGCGCTCACCCAAAGGCCTGGCATCCGCCAGTTCCACGCCCGCTTGGTCGATATTCTCATCGTCCCGTCCGCTGCCGCGTTTCTGGCTGTAAGAGCAGCGGAAATGGTCCTGGACAACATTCGATGCCACCACCTTTAGGAAGCCGTACAGAGCATTTTCATGCTGGCATACAAACCGCCGCAGCGCCGCGGCATTGCCGGCAAAAAGCTTAAGGTAAGTTTCTTGCACCAGGTCGTCGATCAGACTAGGCATAGGCCTGGTCCATCGACGCACCGTTTTCACCACCACCCCAGCAATCACCGGCTGCGAGCGCCGAATGAACTCAGTCCAGAGGAGTTCGGTGGGGGAGGAAAGGCAGAGGGAGAGAAGAGAGGGGAGAGAGAAACTCTCGTGGCTCATGCAAGCACCATACAGAGGCTTGGGGCCAGAGGTAGAGCTGCGGATATTGTATGCGGAGGAAGTGACCGCAAGAAAAGGTGCCTGTAAGTCCATGCTTATAACCTCGCCATTGCTGACATACCATTATCCGGCACGTCAAGAGAACTCCGGATATCGCACACTAGTAAATGCGGAATAAGTTCAATAAAAGGGCCATGAAAAATTGCGATGACCATGCCAACTAGATTACGAAGGATAGTTGGTTTGCACTTTTTTGGCCTCCAACTATAATCCCGACTTGGACTGTTTCACCAGGCGTCCACGCCCCGCCAAGCGCGTTTGCTGCTGGAAATGAAAACCGAATCTGTGTGTCGGTCCATGCAACAATCGTGGCGCTAGGCATAGGAACCCCATTTAGAGATATTGTACCGGCCACCTGCCCAAAGCTCGTTCCGATGGCAGTAACAGCCTGAGGGAGGGCAGTACTTTTTTGCGGCAATA
>DASZMF010000003.1:0-3035 GCA_035552035.1 Candidatus Angelobacter sp. | reverse complement strand
GAATCCGGAGAAAACATATCGAGAGTTCCTGACGTGAGCTGAAGTTTCAAAATGGGAATCCGGGAGCTGGCAATTGAAGTTTACTAAATCGTTTTTGTTTGGCTATTGAATCGGTTCGCTATGTGTATTATATTTTTTACGTTTGAGCGGCGCAAATCATTTGTTTGAGCTGCTTCGCTGCAACTTCCTCCCGTGGAAGTTTATTCAATTCTGCCCCTCTTGCTAAGCACAGGGGGCGCGCCAAGCAAGGGCCACGCGCTTGATCCAAACAAGCTGCCGGTCTTGACCCTAAGGAGGTCATTGCAAATGAAGAGGAATTCCTTGATCTATGCAGTCTTAATCGTGGCACTCACATGCCTGTTATTTCCAAATGCTGCCTCAGCTCAGACAGTACCAACCTGGGCCCCGAGCACCTCATATGCAGTAGGTGCGCTCGTGACCTATCAGAGCGTGGAATACAAATGCCTTCAGGCTCATACTTCGCAAGTTGGATGGGAGCCGCCCAATGTTCCAGCACTGTGGCAACGCGTGACCGGCACAACACCAACGCCTACACCAACGCCGATTGCCACTCCAACTCCGGCGCCTACACCCACGCCCGTTGGAAGTGGCGGATGTTCTCCCGTGTGGGTGGCAAGCCAGATTTATACGGCAGGGAATAAAGCGAGCTTGAATCGAATTAATTACACGGCCAATTTCTGGACGCAGAACCAAAGCCCCGCAACCAACAACGGTGGTGCAGGCAGTGGCCAGCCGTGGACATCCAATGGATCGTGCGCTGCTGCTTCACCGACGCCCACGCCCAAGCCCACACCGACTCCAACTCCACTTCCTCCGGGAGCGCGCATATTTGCTCCCTACATCGACATGAGCCTGACCGCAGATGAGCAGATTGAAACCATTCAGCAGCAATCTGGATTGCAGGCGTTCACCCTTTCGTTCATCGTCGGGAATGGCACTGGCTGCTCCATGGGATGGGGTGGTGTAGGCGGCGCACTGCCAACTGACACTCTGCCCAACGGCACTACGATTCAATCGCACGTTACCAATCTGCAAGCCGCTGGCGTACAGATTATTGTTTCATTCGGCGGAGCTAATGGAACGGATATCAGCTCCAGTTGCACCAGTGCGGCGCAATTGCAGGCAGCGTATCAACAGGTCATCAATCAATATCACACCAAGTTGCTCGACTTTGATATCGAAGGAGGAGCAGTAAGCAATCAGGCAGCGCTAACGCTACGCGACCAGGCCTTGAAAGCACTTCGTGCAGCGAATCCTGGGCTCGTTGTTTCTTACACGTTACCGGTGCTGCCAACAGGCTTGATCGCCAGCGGTGTTAACGTTCTCACGTCTGTAAAGGCTGACGGATTCACGCCAGACATTATCAACGTGATGGCGATGGACTACGGCTCTACCGTGGATAACGGCGGACAGATGGGGCTTGATGCAATGCAGGCAGCGCAGAACACCCATAATCAGGTGATCTCTGCCGGATTGAGTTCAAACATTGGCGTTACGCCCATGGTTGGAATCAATGACACGAATACGGAAATCTTCCAATTAACCGATGTGAATACGCTCTTGAACTTTACATCGACAGCGACTTACGTCACGCGTGTGGCATTCTGGTCCGTGGCACGCGACAACGGAAGCTGCCCGAACGAGGGCTTCGCTTCGCCAACGTGCAGCGGCATAACCCAGACTAACTTCCAATTCTCGCATTCGTTTGAAGCTTTCAAGTAGGGGAGAACGCAGCCAGTATTGATTGCTCTACTTGGAACAGCGGAGGCAGAGGTCTACACTCATGCCTCCGCTTAATTCTCAGCATGATGGGCATAAACAGTTGACCTTTGATATCTTGAAGCTTCTTATGACAAAACTATTGGCGGGATTTATGTGCGCGTGTTTGCTGGCATCTTCCCTCGGTGCGGCAGATCGCTTTTCAAAAGCGGAGCCGGTGCGGATAACAGCAGATGGTCAGCGCTGGGTCGAGCGTACGCTCAAGTCGCTTTCTCTTGAAGAGAAAGTTGGACAGATGCTGAATGTCCGTTACTTCACTGGCTTTCAGAATTTTGATTCCACCAGCTATCAGCAGTTCCGGGATCAGATGCAGAAATATCATCTGGGCTCTGTGGTGCTAACGGTGCACACGGATGGGCCAATTCTGTTGAAGAATGGACCGCTCGAAGTTGCGGCGGTTGCGAATCAATTACAGAGAGATTCCACGCTGCCGCTGCTCATTGCCGCCGACTTTGAACGTGGACTGGATTCACGCGTGAGCGGTACACCGCCTTTTCCAGACGCCATGGCCTTTGGGGCCATAGGGGACCCAACTCGCGCTGAGCAATACGGTGCAATCGTTGCGGAAGAAGCACGGGCGATTGGTATCCATTGGAATTTCTTTCCTGTCGCAGACGTGAATAGCAACCCTGCGAACCCCATTATTAATACTCGCTCTTTTGGGGAAGACCCAGTCATGGTCGGCAATATGGTGGCAGCTTATATCAAGGGAGCGTCCGAACATGGAATGCTGACGACCGTAAAACATTTTCCTGGCCACGGCGATACAGGCACCGATTCTCATCTTGGTGTGGCCAGGGTGGAAGGAAATCTCGAACACTTGAAGTCGATTGAGCTGCCGCCTTTTCAGCAGGCGATTTCTGCTGGTGTGGCGGCCGTGATGGTTGCGCATTTGGCCGTGCCGGCGCTCGATAGCGACGCAAACCATGTAGCGACCATCTCTCCCCGTGTGGTCAATGATGTATTAAAAAACGAGCTGGGTTTTCATGGCGTGGTAGTCACGGATGCTCTGGAAATGCGCGGTCTCACCAGCATCTATCCTCCAGGCGCTGTCAGTCCCACGGCGCGGGCTGCCGTGGATGCAGTGAAGGCGGGTGATGACGTAATTCTCTGGCCAACAGACCTGGATGGAGCCTTCCAGGGAATTATTGCAGCAGTGATCCGCGGTGAAATACAACAATCCCGAATTGACGATGCAGTACGCAAAATACTTACCATGAAAGCTTCCATCGGTC
>DASZMF010000002.1:0-1528 GCA_035552035.1 Candidatus Angelobacter sp. | reverse complement strand
TATCTCAAACAATCCGCCCGCTGAACCTATTCATTTAAACCTATTCATTGATCTCTCAAACAATTCGCCCCCGCTGAACCTATCGATTGATATCTCAATCCGCCCCATTAAACCTATCGATTGATATCTCAAACAATCCGCTTAAAAAATGGGAACTGGGCGATATCAGTACCATTCGCCCAGCTTTTACTTTTTTCTTAAGGGCTAGGCTGAGATCCACATGCAATATTATCTCTGCCCTGCAGCTACCTGGCTTCCCTGCTGCTGCTGCATTTGCTCTGACGCGGCTTTTACTCGGGCTACGCGGTCGGACCATCCTTTGCCGAAGTGGTTGAACGATGGCAATGACTGGAGAAACGCCAGGCGCTTGTCGCAGACGGCGTCAATCAGCGTGACGGGATCTGCGCTGTTCACGGCCTGTAGAGTCTGCGCGCCGATGGAGCCATCCTGGGTGACTCCGCATGCGGCTTGCAGGGTTTTGGCGGCGCGGCTGGTGCCGCTGTTTACGGCGAAATCCATTACTGCGTAGTCAACGCCCAGGGGCAGATCGTCACAGTGGACTCTTTCCCAATAATTCTGGCGATAGAGCGGGGCCACCATGGCCGGCGTAAGCGCGCGCATGTCAGACTCGTTCACCGGACGCCCTACAAAAGCTTCCCACACGCGCTGGGTCACGCCCAGGTTGGTGATGCCGCCGGGGTCCTGGGGATCGTTCACAAAACCGCCTTCTTCCTTGAGTACAAGTTGAAGAGCGTTATCAAAATTATTCGTCATGATGGCCTTTCTTCAGCTCCGTCTATTTAACAGAATCGGTCTATTTAACAGATCGGTCTACTTAACCCTGTTCCTTTGGCCGGCATTCCCTGCGGATAATGAGGGGGAAACGGCCAAGGGAACCATCTAAACGGACTATTCGTCTATGAATATACGTGTCATGGCGGGCAGATTCGTTTCAGTTAAAAAGCAGCGTTCATAAGATTTTTACAATCCAAAGCGTGGCTACCAGGAACGATTGGGCAGATCGTTCGTCTAAGAGGATGTGGGGCCAAGGTTCATCCGGCTAAAAATCAGCCGGCCGCAGGGACAAGAGCCTGCCCACATCCGCCAAAAATTAGTTAACATGGATACATACATGAGTCCCAAGAAAATAGCTCTACCCATAGCAGTTACCGGAACTTTATTGCTGGCCGGATGCGGCGGCGGCGCCAAGCCCGCGCCCCCCGGAATGCAGGCCTTTCCCGTGAAGGTGATGACCGCACAGTCACAGCTGGTGCCCTTCTCAACCGACTATCTGGCCACGCTTAAGTCGCGCAACGCTGCCACGCTACAACCGCTGGTGGAAGGCGACATAACCAAGATTTTTGTTTCGTCCGGCCAGAGAGTTGGCGCGGGCACGCCGCTGCTGGAAATTGATCCCACCAAGCAGCAGGCTACGCTCAACAATCAAGAGGCGGGACTGAAATCGAAACAGGCCATTATGCTGCAGGCCAGCACTGACCTGAATCGCAAAAAGCAGCTCTTTGCCGCC
>DASZMF010000001.1:0-3028 GCA_035552035.1 Candidatus Angelobacter sp. | reverse complement strand
CCACGGAAGAAACCATGGGCGACGTGCAGCGGATTTTTTATGTCCACGTGCCGGCGGCCACGGTTGCCTTCACGCTTTTCTTCGTCAACTTTCTGGCTTCGATCTTTTATCTGTGGAAACGCAGCCCCAAGGCAGACGCTCTGGCTGCGGCCTCGGCTGAAGTAGGTGTGGTTTTTTGCTCCGTCGTTTTGATTACCGGCCCCATCTGGGCGCGCTATGCCTGGGGTACCTGGTGGTCGCCATGGGACATGCGCCTGAACACCACGCTCATGCTCTGGCTGCTGTATGTGAGCTACCTGATCCTGCGTAAGTCTTCCACCGCTGGTTCCACCTCAATGCTGGCTTCTGCCATGGCGGTTTTTTCTTTTCTCGATGTGCCCATTGTTTATATGTCGAACCGCTGGTTTCGCACGCATCATCCCCCGCCACTACTCTTCACGCCCAATATCGAACACCGGATGCAGCAGGTTATGTTGATTAACATGCTTGCCTTTCTCTGCTTCAGCATACTGATCTGCTGGTTCCGCTATGAGATGGAACGGACCGCACAAAAAATTGACATGGCACACATTCAGCGGGCCACGAGTGGCGTTGCCGGAATGATGATTCTGCCGGCCATGTTCCTTGCTGCACCGACAACTCATGTGAATCCGCACGCCTACATGTGGGGCGGATACATGGCAGCCTGGGGGATTTATCTGGGCTATCTGCTATTCCTGATGAGCAAGCTGGCACGGTTGAAGAAGGAAGCGGCGGAACTGAGAACGTAGCGGCGGGCGGTAAATACCGTTGACTCCTACATCCTAAAACTGGGATAATCACAATGGCTAGAAAAGGTAGTGTGCCTGGAGAAAAGCCGCTTTTATGGGTTGGTTCTTCCAAGCCAGATTTGCTTGATTTCCCGGAACCCGTGAAAGATGGAATTGGTCTTGCCCTCAGTGTGGCTCAATTCGGCGGCAAGCACCTACGGGCTAAACCATGGAAGGGTGAGGGTTCGGGAGTTCTAGAGGTCGTGGAAGATTATCGTACTGATACTTTTCGAGCGGTTTACACGGTCCGCTTTGAGCACGCCATTTACGTGCTTCACGCTTTTCAGAAAAAATCACGGCGTGGCTCTAAGACCGCAAAAACAGATATCGATCTGATCGGAAAACGATTAAGGGCGGCACAAGAAGACTATGAAACGCGTTTCACAAAGAAAAAATAAGATTTCCATTACTCCAAGTTCAGGGAATGTCTTTACCGACCTGCAACTGCCCGATGCTGAAGAGAAGCAGACAAAGGTGCGTCTGGCTGTAACGATCAACCAGATCATTGAAAGTGGTAGTCTCTCCCAGGCTGCGGCTTCAGAAATCCTTAAAGTGAACCAACCCAAAATCTCAGCACTTGCTCATTACCGGCTGGACGGGTTTTCAGTGGAGCGGCTGATGAACTTTCTCAATGCGCTAGGCCGAGACGTGGAGATTGTAATCCGCAAGGCTCCAGGGAAGCGGACTGCTAAAATCCGCGTGACAGCAGCGTAAAATTACCAATTTTGTCGCGCGCTCCAAGCTGCCGTTATAGAACTTCCGGCGGCGGCACATAGCTTCCCTTGCGCCGCATCTCTGCATACCATTCTTTCAGAGGATAATCTGACGCCAGCAGCCTCCCAGCTTCTTTTTCAACGTCATATTCGACGCGGCGGATTGCCGGTTTGCCGTCATCCATCAGCAAATAAGACGAGCGCGGATCGCCATCATAGGGCGAGCCCACGCTGCCGGAGTTGCAGACTGTCATCGCTCCAACCTGGCGCACGAAGGGCCGATGGATGTGGCAGTAAATCACTATTTGCGCGTTCAGGGTTTTGTAGGTGCTTTCAAGCGTGGCGTCGTCCGCGGTGTCCATGGGTGCGCGCCAGATGTTGCCGGGGCCGGCGTGCAGAAGCGCCAGATTTTTATGCGGCTGATATTCATGCCGAAGTTCTGCCGGCAACTGCTGCAGCCATTGCAGACGCGATCCGCCAATCATCTCTCTGGTAGCCGGGGCGCAGGTTTCAAACAGCACATGAAACAGCGGCTTCAGTTTGGGCGCTGCTGCTTCCAGCGCTGGACGCGCTGCGCTACTCCAGAGAATTTCGTCAGTATTGCCGAGCACTCCGGGCCAGCCTTCCTGCTGGATGCAGTCAATCACCTCACACGGATTGCATCCGCCGTAAGGGATGTCGCCGCCATGGAAAATGAGGTCAGGCCTTTGCTGGCGCAGGTCGGCCAGCACGGAGTCGAGGGCGGTGAGATTTCCGTGAACGTCTGAGATGATGGCGATGCGCATGGAATATGGTAAGGCCGATTGAGTTTTGTTGCCAAAGCGAGCACAAAGTCCGTCACCCCTGTTTTCACCCAAACACGCGAAAGGCACGCGCGCTTGGGGCCCCTATTTCGGGCGCTGGTAAAAACGCGCTCTCATTTTACGGGGTTCGGGATGACGAATTTAAAGTGTTTCAGTTTGCCTATCGTCTGATTTTAGCGAAAAGTTCTGAGAGCACCAGCTTGATGGGCGTGCCGGAAATTGCAAACTCGGTGGCTTCAAGAAAGCCGGAAGTGTTGCAATCGTAGCCTCTCTGCTTGGTAGGATCAAGCACCCAAATGTTGGCTATGCCAAATTCACGGTAGTCGTCAATCCGATCCTGCATGCGACGAAGCGTGTCTTCTGGCGAGAGAATTTCGATGCAGGCCAACGGCGGTTTGGTGAGTATCTGCTCTACCGGCTCGCTGAGCGAGACCAGGCAAACATCGGGCACACGAAATCTTGAAGGCGAGATACGGATACGCTGTTCGGGAAGGACTTCAATATTCCATTCATTCTGGCGCTGGCCAAACCAGAGAATCAGGGCAGCCTGCACGGCTGCGTGGTCATGTTCACCCACGTTACGCTCCTCAACCCGCCCATCCACAAAGTCGCAGTCCGGGCTGTAGCTGCTATTGAGGTATTCGCTTACCGAAATTGAGGTTGTGCTGGACATGATTTTACTGGACATGGCACAAAAGGCGAC